>JAITGJ010000189.1 GCA_031280705.1 Spirochaetaceae bacterium | reverse complement strand
CGCCACACTCGTTCCCTCCACGACCCTCTGCCGAGCTCCCATCATCCGCGCCCGCTCAAGCCGCCCCGCCGCTGGAGCCGAACCAGCTCGCCGCTTCGTCCATAGACGCGGCCCGGTCAGCCGCGCCCGCTCAATCCGCCCCGCCGCTGGAGCCGAACCAACCCGCCGCCGCGTTTGGCGTCTGGCATTTTGACGATATGCTCCTGGACGAGGCCCACGATACCCAGGTCCGGCGGGAAGTGTACCCCTATGACTTTACCCCCTACGAGCGGTTCTACTGAACTTACCGGTTAAGTGTATTTGTAAATCATAGTATTTTTTTCCGATAGACTGTATGATAATATATACAAATATTCCGGGCCGGGCCGGACCGCCGCCGGATATTATGATAATTCGTTATAATATAACAATTTAGAAAATACGTTTTTCTTTTTTTGAAGCCGATAGTTGGCACGGTTCCTGCTTGGTATTCCACATGAACCGAATTATGATTCCAGGTGATGTTTCCGGCGGATCATCACTTGCACGGAACATTGTCAACGTTACTTTTGAAGAATTCAAAACTGAAATGGTCCGCAAGACCATTCATCTCCTTGTCGCCGTGGTTCCGTTTATGGCGGCGTTTCACCGTCCGTTCACCCTGATTTTTCTTGCTGCGGGCACCCTGGCCTATGCCGGTATGGAAGCGCTTCGTTTCCGGGGCGTCAATGTCCCGCTGGTTTCATCGCTTACCCGGATGGCTTCGCGCGCGCGGGACGGCGGACGCTTTGTCGCGGGTCCCATCACGCTGGGGCTGGGCGCGTTTCTCGCGCTGTTCCTCTTCCCGCCTCCCGTATCGGCCATTGCCATTTACGCCCTCGCCTTTGGCGACGGGTTTGCGAGCCTTGTCGGTAAATTGTTCGGTTCCATCCGCCCCCGGTTCCTGATGGGTAAAAGTATCGAAGGATCCACCGCCTGCTTTATCGCCGTACTTTTGAGCGCGTACCTTGCCGTCCGCGATTTCCCCCTGGCGCTGGCCGCCGCGCTTACCGCCACCGTCGCGGAGGCCCTGCCCCTGGACGATTATGACAATATCGCCCTGCCCCTCGCGGTGGGTTTTGTCGTAAATCTGATCCGGTAACATCGTTCATACCAATCGTTCGTATCATAGGTTGATTGAAAGGCCGTTTTTCATATCCGCCTCCCCCCACGGGGGTTTCTCGTTGATAGCTTCCGCGTGAAGATGGGCAAAATACGGCGTGTCCTCGCGTAAGTACGCGGCGTAAGTGCGCGGCGTGTTTACACGGCGCATTTTTTCCGGTACAAAGAAAGCGCCATGAAAATTAGCGAACGCCTTGCGCGGGGGATGACGTTTTCCTTTGAAGTGTTTCCTCCAAAAAATGACCAAAGCCTTGAGCCCCTGCTTGAAACGCTGGAACGGCTCAAGGTATTCCGCCCGGATTTTGTGAGCGTTACCTATGGCGCGGGCGGGACCAACCGGGGACGGAGTCTTGAAATTTGCCGGGCCCTTGTCCTGGGCGGAACAGACCCGCTGGCCCATCTTACCGCCATTGGGACAGGCCGGGAGGAAATCCGCGCGATTGTAAAGGAATACGCGGACGCGGGAGTGGAAAACATTCTGGCCCTGCGCGGCGATTTTCCGCCCGGCTGGGAGGGCACGCGGGGGGATTTTGCCCACGCCGGCGCGCTTACGGCATTTTTACGCGCGGAATTTGGCGGCCTCTGTATCGCCGTCGCGGGCTACCCGGAAAAGCACCTTGAAGCGCCTGCTTTTGAATCGGACATAGCCCATCTCCGCGCCAAACAGGATGCGGGCGCTTCCTTTATTACCCTCCAGCTTTGCCATGATGTAGACGCCTACGTCCGGTACCGGGACCGGATCCGCCGCGCCGGGGTGCGCCTTCCGGTCATTGCCGGGATCATGCCCGTGCTGGCCCGGGAGGGGATCATCAAAATGACGCTTGCCAATGGCTGTTCCATTCCGGCGGAACTCGCGGCGATTCTCGGCGCGTATGCGCGGCCCGATCAGGCGGAGGATCTTAAAAAGGCCGGGATGGCCTATACGGCGGCCCAGATGCGGCGCTTCATCGCCGAAGGCATTGACGGGATCCACATCTTTACGCTGAACCGCTGGGAAGCGGTGAGCGAAATCGTAGCGTTATCGGGTTTGCGTGCCCATGTGATGCCCTGAACCGGCGGTTCGGGCCGTCCATATTACATTCGCAAAATATATGAATATATTCAAAACAAACGCCCTAAAACCCAAGCCCCCTATCCGCACGGATGCGGATTTCTCCGGGTTTGAGCACCGCCCTGGGTTTTGCGGCTATGCCGCAAAACCCAAGCCCAAAAGCAGCATGGATGTTGCTTTTGGGCAGGGCAGTTGACAAGTCAGACCGATACTATCTATAATCAAGAGACTTTTGCCGATACAAAACAAGGGGAGTTGTAGTGGCTTCGGGGCACGTGTATAAACGTTTTGAAAACAACCTGGTACAAAAGGTAAAGACCGGTGTGCGCGCCGTTTTGTACGGTCTCGCCGTGTTCTTTGGCGCGGCAGGACGGTTTCTCACCAGACGGTACACCATCGTGCTGGTCCCCCATTCGGAAAAAAAGGTCTATAACTTTCACGTCAATTTTTTATCGGTTTTTTGTTTCTGCCTCGTACTGGCGGGCATGGCGGGCACCTTTATCTGGTACGGGGTTTCCTGGAACGGCACACAGGGGGCGCTTGCGGCGCGGGACAGCCGCCTTAAAGACACGCAGGCGAATCTGGATCAGCTCAGGGACGAAATCGCCCTGCTGCTCCGGCAAACGCGCGGGTTTCAGACGGCCCTCTCGGCAACCCTTTCATCGCTTGGGGTTACCATGCCGGATAACGGCGGAACCAATCAGGCGGCGGGCGGGGATCTTTCCGCTTTTTTGGACCTGCGGGAAAATTCCGGCGGCGCGCTTCCGGAGGTTGACAGTATCCGGGGCCTTACGGATTATTTTGCCGCCGCGATGGATCCCGTGCAGGAAATCAGCTTTCTGTTCGCTTCCCAGAGCGCCCTTTTGACGGAAATCCCCAATATATGGCCCATCCGGGGCGGTATCGGCCACGTTTCCATGTCCTTTGGACAAAACCCCAATCCCTTTTCCGGGCAGACCTATATTCACAAGGGGATCGATCTTTCTACCTACCGTTCAGGAGATCCGGTTCTGGCAACCGCCGACGGACAGGTGGTACAGGTTGATTATGATGTGGCCGGCGGATTCGGGAACTATGTCATCATAAAGCATAAACACGGGTTTTATACCCGCTACGCCCATCTCAACAATTTCAGGTCGGGACTTACCCGGGGCCAGCGGGTCCAACAGGGGGACGTAATCGGCTATATCGGCGATACGGGACTGTCTACCGGTCCCCATCTGCATTATGAAGTGCACATTGGCTCCGATGTGGTTGATCCCGCCAAATACCTGAACCTGCGGGCGGGGCAGGCCCGCGTGGGCCGTTAGCGGCGCGCCCAAAGGCCACTTGCTCCATGCCGGTTTCCACCAAACGGGAAAATTTTTCGCTTAACACGATTATCGGCCCCCATTCCAGCGTGAAAGGCGATATCGAATCCGCCGGGTTTACCCGCGTTGACGGGCATTTGCGGGGAGACCTTGCCGCCGCCGGGCGGATTATTGTTGGGGAAGACGCCCGGATACGGGGCGCCGTTACGGGCACTTCCGTAACCGTGGGCGGCGTGGTGTACGGCAATATCCTCGCGAACGAGCGGGTAACAATCCTTTCCACCGCGGTTGTGGTGGGGGACATCATTACCCGGCGCATTCAGGCGGACGAAGGCTGTCTGGTCCAGGGCCGGATACAGGTATGCGAGAACGATGACCGCTGGGAAACGGCGGTACGGGAACACCGGGACGCGGAGGACATCGCGCAGGCGCTGGACAGTCATGCTCCCCGGCCCTCCGCCGAAATAAGAGGCCAGGCCGCCCAAGTTAAAGGCCAGGCCGCCCGGAAAAGGGAAACAGACCGGGACGAGGCTACAAGCGAAGCCGTAGACGGGGGCAATGATTATTGTAAAGATTGATTTCCCCGACGGCGCTTTTTTTGCCAATCCCGCATCGTTTAACGCGCTGCGGGCGGAAACGAAAAAAGCCCGGGACGGCGGCCGGGCAAAGTCCCCCGCACGGAAGGATTTTTCCCGGCTCCTTGCGGGAGCGGCGGCAAGCGAAGCCCCGGTGGAACTCCCCCCGGGAGAAGCGGCCCTCAATGAACTTCTTGACGCGGTACACAGCACGGGGGACGAACTTAAAAATCACCCCCTGCCGGACAATATCAAGCGCTACAAACAGGCCGTGCGGAATTTTCTCCACTATGTGGTAGAAAACGGCTATACCGTTGAGGAACAGACGAGCCGGGCGGGCCTTTTGAAGCGAAAAAAATACACCCTGGTACAGGTTGCGGACCGTAAACTTGAAGAACTTGCCGTGGCCATCCTTGCCGGGCAGGCGGGCCAGCTCGATATTCTTGCCCGGGTTGAAGAAATCAACGGATTGCTGGTAAATATGCTGCAATAATGGAGCGCGAAATGGCCGGAAATGATGACTATGAGGATTATATCGAGGACGACGAAGATATAAGCGCCCTGGAAGACAGCGGGGATATTGACGCCCTGGAAGAAGCCGCCTTTGACGGCGGGGAAAACAACGCCGAAAGTGATACGGCTCCGCCCCTCCCGCCCGGCGTTCCCGTGTACCGGCTCCGCCTTCCCTATTCCGCCGAAACGTTTTTTGCCGCCTGGCCCGGCGAACAACTTTCCTGTAAAACCTGGGTGGTGTCCGGGACGCGGCACGGGAAGGACCTTGCCCAGGTGCTTGGCCCCATTCAGCGCCGGGGCGCGGAAGCGGGCACCGCACGGATACACCGCATCGCCTCGGAGGAGGACCTGGAGCGGGCGCGGCAGAACCGGCTGCTTGAGGATGAGGCGTTTGTCATCTGCCGCGACAAAATCCGGGAACGGAAACTCGATATGAAGCTTATCGCCGTGCATTATCTTTTGGAAGAGCCGAATATTCTGTTTCTTTTCGCGTCGGAAAACCGGGTTGACTTTCGGGACCTGGTCAAGGATCTGGTGGGTGTTTTTAAAACCCGGATAGAACTGCGCCAGATCGGTGT
>JAITGJ010000102.1 GCA_031280705.1 Spirochaetaceae bacterium | reverse complement strand
AAGACCAGGGCTGGCAAAATGTGCCGCAATGAGGCGTGGGAATGGCGTAAGCCATGACCTAGCCGAATGGAGGCCAAGCCCGCTACCGCGGGCGCAGCGTAAACAGACCTGTTATGTGCCGTTTTTCTTGTTTTCATAAAATGCTTATATTTTTTTTCTTATATAACCATTTCATTATGCCATACGGCATTATAAATTTTATTGTTCTTTTAATTATTGTTTTTATATTTACTTTTAATTCGATGTTCCTTTCCCCTTCTATAAAATACACCGGTTCATATTCTATCTTTAATTTATGATGATAAACATAAATATTTAATAAACGTTCCGCCAGAAACGCTAATACACGTTTTTGGTATGAATCATACATGGAAACATCTATTCTTTTTTCCGCCTCGAATAATAACGGAAAAAGCCATTCAAATTATTTGTCGAAAAAGTCATACCTTGCTATAAACATGCAATACAATGACATTTTATTGTTATTTTCAAAAAAGTGCAAAAATGATTCATCATATTCAGGGCACAATTCTTTTTTTATGTAACGGGGAAAATCTTTGAAGGATTAGTTGGGACGGGTAAGGGGGATGGGTTCGCCGGGGAGGGGGAAGATGCCGCGCGTACCGATGCGGACCCGCGTCAGGGTGAGGGTTTCTTCCATAAATACGGCGAGCCAGGTATCCCGCGCGGAGACGGGGCCGGGGCGGAGTTCAAGGAGGGTTTTTCCCGCAAGGGAAAAGAAGGCGTAGGTTCCCCGGATCACGCCGTTTCCCGTGATAAGCTCATAGTTTCCCGCCGCGTCCAAAACAAGTTTTCCCAGGGCGCCATCGTAAACGGCCTCTATCCAGGGCGTTACGGGCAGGGCGGCGCCGGAAGCGGCGCCGTCTCCCGGCAGGGCGTATTCGGCCTTGCGGTAGGAACCGTCCCATGAATCGCTTACATTGATGGGAAGGCGCACGTCTTCGCGCACCCGGACGCGGATACCGGAAAGCGACTCAAGCTCGATGTCGATGGAACGGCGGAGGGTTGTTACCGAAACATTGTGGCTGGAGACGTAGAGTCCGTAGCGGGTTACACTGGAGGCGATCCAGGAAAAAACCTGCTGGGTTTCATCGGTATAAAAAATCAGTTCCCGGTTTTGGGGATCGAAATAAATGAACTGGCGGGAATCGAGGGTGCCCTGGGGGCCGACATAGTACCAGAGTCCGCTGATAAACCGCTCGAATTCATCGCTCCTGCCGGAAAGAAGCTCGCGGACGCGCCGCTGTTCAATCTGGGAACCGGGCACGCTGACCCGCCCCGTTTCGCCGAAACGGCCCGTCTGTTCGCGGTACTGGTACGTGATTTCGATTTGATCGAGAATATTGTCCGAAGCGGGGTTTCGCCCGTAGGCGATGATGGTGTGGCTGGGCCCCGCGGCCTGTCCCATCCGGTACGCCTGGCCGCGTGATGATTCCCGGATGGTGATCGCCCCGTCGATGCTGATCTGGGCGATCACCGGCCAGTTTTCTTCGTGCCGCCCGGCGGCGTTCTGCCGGAAAATCGTGAGGGTATGCTGTTCCGATTCGTTCATGCCGGTAACCACAAGACAGTTGCTCCGGTTGCCGATGATGTCCTGTATGGATAGCGAAACCGTTCCCGGCCGCGCGGCGCTTACGGGGACGCTCCAGAAGCGGCGGTATTTTCCTTCTTTTACGTCAAAGGCGATATAGGTGATGTTGAACGGCGTTTCCGCCGCGCCGCTCCGGCTCGCGATGATCTGCTCATCAAGCAGGTCGCCGTTCAGGTCCTCGGTAAGAATGGCCGCGATGGTTTCTCCGGGAAGGAGGGGGACTTTCGCGCTCAGGGCTTCCCGCCGGGCAAGGTATTCGGCGGCGGAGAGGAGGGAGTCCCCGCCCGGCTCCATTTCGCCCCGCGGGGCGGTTTCCCCGGGCACGATAAACCGGGGCGTTTCCGCCGGTGAGCGTTCCGCTTCTTCCGGCGCGGGGCGGCGGATCAGCGCCACAATAAGACCCGCCACGGCCACAAAGGCGGCGATTAAGAGAATTTTTTGTTTTCCCAGCGTTTTCATGAAGTACCGGATAGTACGTGTACGGGGCGGGGACCGGCGGCGTTCTCCGCCCGGAACGCGCGCCGTCTTACTTTTTCCCGATAATTTCTACGAAGTCATCGTTCTTGAGGCCCGCGGCGTTGCCTTCGTCCGTGTCTACGTGGAATTCCCTGGTGTGGGCGTCGCCCGACCGGATCAATACGTTTTCAAAGATGAGGGGACGGGTCCCGGATGTTTTTACGCTGACCCAATCCTTATCCCTAACGCCCGCTTCGGAAGCCTCTGCCGGGGAAAGATGGATGTGGCGAAGGGCGATGATCGCTCCTTGGGCCAGTTCTACTTCGCCCGCCGGCCCCGCAAGTTTGACGCCGGGGCTGCCGTCAAGAACGCCCGATTCCCGGACGGGCAGGGAGAGGCCGATGGTTCTCGCGTCGGTCATGGCGAGTTCCACCTGGGATTCCTTGCGGGTGGGGCCGAGGACCCGCACGCCTTTCAGGGTTCCCTTGGGTCCCACAATGTCAACCAACTCTTCGGCGGCGTACTGCCCCGGCTGTTTGAGTTCTTTTTTAAGGGTAAGTTTATGTCCCGCGCCGAACAGTTTTTCCAGGTCAGCACCGCTTAAATGGACGTGTTTGTTGGAAATGCCGGTTTCAACCTTGTATCCCATATTTCCGCTCCTTGGGTTGCGTAATTTAATAAGTGATTGTAGCCCGTATCTTCCGGTAAGTCCAGTGCCCAACGTTCAAAATCCGCGATTTTGAACGTTGGGCTTACGTTTTGAACGCCGGGCGTTCAAAACGTTGCGGTATCTTCCGGGTAAGATACAGGCGCTGAACCGGGTGGAGCAGCAT
>JAITGJ010000083.1 GCA_031280705.1 Spirochaetaceae bacterium | reverse complement strand
GTAGGTCCGGTAATCCCAGCATTTTACGCCGAAACATTTTGCCAGAAAGACCGCCGTGATGTATTCCATGACGGTACACACCGCCGCCCCGGTGAGAAATACCAGAAGCGGGGACGATGCAAGGGGAGACCCAACCGCGTAGAGGCCGATGCCGCCGAGGCCATGAATCGGCACATAGGGACCTTTGAAAAATCCCTTGTTGACGAATTTCTTTCTGGTAATGCTCTCGTGTATTGTCTCGGCAAGCCAGCCGGCAAATCCCAGGCTGAAAAAAATAAAGATCAACTGTTCAGGGGTCAAGCCACGCATAACGCTTCCCCCTACATATGATGACGCCCCCCCCCCCCCTTCCCTTGCAGAGGGCTTGAAAAACAAAAACAATACCATCACTTGTCTTGTTTGCTATCTTTATCACCAGCGACTGAACTATTTCAGACAGGGATACAACTTTATCAAAGAAACAGATGTACCAGCCTTCCCGGTATTGGGGCGGATGCAGCAGGGTAAAGGGCCACATGTGTGTTCGTATGAGGGAGTATTCTTTTTCAGAAATATCAAACCAGGCGCGGGCATTATCCGCCGCGGCTGCGGGATGGGTAAAGCCGTGGGTCAATTTCCACTCTGTGTGCCAATCGTACAAAAAGAAATCGTGCAGCAGCGCCGCCCGTATCAGGCTTGCCCTGTCCTTGACCTTCCAGAATGAACTTAACCGGGCGCACATTTTTGCTACCGCAACGCTGTGGGCGTAGACAGATGTCTGTCCGTGCTGGACAAATTTTTTACTTTCCAGGAATTGCACATTGGCAAGTATGTCTTTTGATGCCGCCGCGAAAAACGCCATGTCTTCCCCGCTGTAATCCAATCCGTTTGCCGCGCTAAACAGCCCTGCCCGTTTGTTTTTGATGTACTTTCTGAAACTGAACGCCGCATCTATACAGAAAACAGAAACAAACAGTATATCCGCGATGAATACGGTCTTTTGTCCAAAAAAATCCAGCAGCAAAAGCACCCTGCTCCAAAGAAAGTATATCACCAACAAGGTAAATAGTCCAAACGTCAGGGATGCCGTAAGGGCTATCCTTTTTTTGTAATTACACCAAAAAGTAAAGGGGTGCAGATCATAATCCCACGCCCTTACCCAGAGATATTTTTCCAGCAGAAAGCCGATAATGTATTCCATTACCGTGCAGGCAGTGGAGGAAAACAAAAATACGAGCAATGGTGAATGTAACAAGGGACGGCACAAAATATGCGCAAGAAAAAAACCTGCTGCATAAACCGGAACCACCGGTCCGTAAAAAAAGCCCCGGTTTACGAATCCCCGTCCCGCGGCGGCTTCAAGAAAAAGTTCAAAGAGCCAGCCAAAAAACGAGAACAGAAAGAAGACAAAAATAAAGCCCGCAAGACTCACCCGGAGCCCCTCCCTGAAACCGGGGGAAACATACCCCGGTATCCGCCCGCCTGGATGCAAAAAAAACGCAATGCCGCCGTCCTCTCTGTGGGGCCGCCTGTCAGGCGGTGATCATTTCCGGCGTCCGCACTTCCATTTCTTCGCCCGGCTTTTCGGAACCTTGCTTCTCTGAAGCTTGCTTCTCCGAAGCTTGCTTCTCTGAAGCTTTGGCGTTCATGATCAACATCTGGAGACGGTTTTCCACATTGGCAAAACTGGTGTCGGGGTCGTAATCCAGCGGCAGTATTTGTATCGCCGGATACAGTTCCTTGATCCGCTTGATGATCCCGCGTCCGCAGACATGATTGGGAAGGCAGCCAAAGGGCTGGAGAATAACAAAGGTTTTAAGCCCCATTTCCGCATGATGCAGAATATCCGCCGCCATGAGGAATCCTTCCCCCGACTGAAGCGAATGGTGGATCACGGGATCGCTTATTTTCGCAAGTTCGGGAAGGTGCGGCGAGCGTTCGTACAGCGGATGCCTGCGCGCCGGAATATCCATCACCGTCTGGGCAATGTCAAAAAATTTGTCCCCCGCGTAGGAACGCACAATTTCATACAGCGAGTGGCGCACATGGAAATCCCGGAATTTGGAAACGGTGTGCATGACCATAAGGTTGCGGTAAATGTCGTACATTTTGGGAAGTTTTACTTCCATGCCGTTCTGCTCAAGGTAGTCTTCGATGTAGTAATTTGAGCCGGGGTGGAATGTGAGGAGGTATTCACCGGTAATAAATACCACCGGGCGGGGATTGGTGCGGTCGTAGCGGACCGCGCTCATTTCGTCAATGCTTTTCCGGTATGCGTTGAACGCAAGGATCATGCCGCCGCGCCAGAGCGATTCGGCAATGCGGTTTATGCCGCGCTCAAAAACGCGGTTTGTTTCGCCCTTTACCAGCTCGTAAGGGCGGATTTTCCGGCGCAGGTCCTCCAGCACTTCCGCCATCACCAGGCACCAGGCCCCGCGCGCGAAGGAAAGATTCGTCATTTTGAAAGCGGGGTGGATATTTTTAAGATCAAAAAAATTGGTGGGAAACCCGTCCGGGGAGATGATCGGCACCTGGGAGTAGCCCGCGTCGTCAAGGGCCTTGCGGGTGAGGAACATATAATTCACCAGGCGGCAGTCGCAGGAGGTTTTTCCCGTGCCGATAACCACATCGTCGGGATCGTACTCCCCGCTTTTCAGCGCCGCGAGGGCCTCGCCAATGATCACCTGGGCCGGGAAACATATATCGTTGTGCACATAGCGTTTCCCAAGGAGCATCGCTTCGCGGCTTCCCATGGGAAGGGGCGCGACATTGTATCCCTGCTTGCCGAGGACCGCGGTCATGATCTTGCAGAAGGCGCGGCTTACATTGGGCACAAGAATCGTTTTGTTTTTCTTTGCCAGTTTGTTGAACTTGACCGGGTATGGATCGCCCAGTTGATTGAGCGGCCGCTGCTCCGTCTTTTCCCGGCGGCGGGTCTGCACGGTCTCGATAAAGGAGCGCACCCGTATCCGCAGGGGACCGGCGACATCGCTTTCGTCCAGCTTGAGAATAAGCGGCGCCTTGCCGGATATTTCGCTCAAAAGCCGGGTAACTTCATCGGTATAAATCGCGTCGTGGCCGCAGCCGAAACTGAAAATCTCCACATATTCCAGCGCCGGATGCCGCGCCGTAACGATGGCGCCCGAAAGGAGCCGCGCGTGATTGCTGTTGTTGATGTCCACCATGGTGCGGGAAAGGTCTTCGTCTTCAAGCCCTTCCAGGGCGTCTACGGTGAGCACGGGAATACCGAGGCTCGTAAAATAGCGCGAAAGGTTGTGATTTACCAGTTCGTCAAACTGGTAATGCCGCCCGGTGATCACCACGGCGAATGTTCCCTGTTTTTCAACGTCCCTGATAATCCGGGACCCTTCGGCGACAAGCTGCCGGTTAAAGTCCGCGAGGGCCGCGTCCCCCTGCTCAATCGCCCGGCGGGTAATCGGTTCGGGAATATCGAACGTTTCCCGCATATAGCGGCAGAGCTGGTATTCGCGGTCCCGGTCCTTGAGCCAGTGAAAAATCGGCGTATCAAGGGGAATATTGAATTCTTTTTCGGGATTGTTGGAATACTTTACCACGAGGGGATAGCCCTTGAGCACGGGGCAGGTATAGGTGCTTGTGGGTTCGGGATTTTCCGAGGGCAGGAGGCTGAAAAGCGGCATGAACACCCGGTCCACCCCGCTTTCAAGCAGGTCCTGAATGTGGCCGTGCAGCAGTTTTGCGGGAAAACAGACCGTGTCCGACGCAACGTATTGCAGGCCCTTTTCGTACAGTTTTTTTGTGCTCGTCCGGCTGATCTTTACGCCGAAACCCAGCGCCCGGAAAAATGTGGTAAAAAACGGCATGGTGCGCCAGAAATCCAGCGCGCGGGGAAGGCCGATAACCGTGTTCCGGGGAACGCCCGCCAGCGTATAGGGATAATCGGCAAAAAGCAATTTTTCCCGGAATTTGATCATGTCCGGCACCGCTTCCATCCCCGCCGTGATCTTTTTTACTTTTTCCCGGAACGCGGCGTCTCCCGGATCGCCCACGAGTTCTCCCCGCTCGCAGCGGTTTCCCGTAACCCAGGTGGTGCCGTTGGAAAATGTTACCAGCGTGCGGTTACAGGTATTTGTGCACAGGGTGCATTTGACATTGGTTTCCTGGATGTACTCAAAATTCCGTATCGCTTCAAGGCCGATAAAGCGGCTGTGATGCCGCGTCCCGTGGGGAGAAGTAAATCCATTTTCGGTAATGTGTTTTTTTGCAAGAAGCGCGATGCCGATGGCGCCCATCTCGCCGGGATACGGCGCGCGCACCACTTCCTTGCCCAGGTACTGTTCCAGCGCCCGGAGAACCGCGTCATTCCTGAAGGTTCCCCCCTGCACGACAACCCGGCCGCCCAGGGTGGTAAAATTGGACATGCGGATAACTTTGGTAAACACATTCTCGATAATCGAACGGCAGAGCCCGGCCATAATATCGTCGGCCTGTTTGCCGTTTTTCTGTTCCGTGATAATCGTGCTGTTCATGAACACCGTACAGCGGCTCCCCAGTTCCGCGGGGTTTTTCGACCCAAAGGCCGCGGAGGCGATTTCCTGCACGGGAATGTTGAGATTGGCCGCGAAATTTTCCAGGAAGGAACCGCAGCCCGACGAACAGGCTTCGTTCAGCGTAATGTTGGTGATAATTCCCGGCGCGCTGCCGTCGCCCTGGGAAATGGAAATGGCCTTCATGTCCTGGCCGCCGATGTCGAGGATAAAACTGACGCCGGGAACGTATTTCTGCGCGGCTTCCGCGTGGGCCACGGTTTCCACCGTGTGATAATCCGCGCCGAACGCCTTGTCAAAAAGAAGCTCCCCGTAGCCCGTGGTTCCCAGGGCGACAATTTCAAGCGTTACGCCCAGATCGTCGTACTTCTTTTTGAGCGCCAGCAGCGCGTCCTTGATCACATGCAGGGGATCGCCCCGGTTGTTCGCATAGAAGGTATCAACCACCTGTTCGTCCTCATCAACAAGGGCGAATTTTGTCGTGGTGCTTCCCGCGTCTATGCCCAAGTATACCCGCAGGGCGCTCCCCGGCAGCACCGCGCCCGCCGGCGGCGGAAGCCGGTGGCGTTCTTCAAACGCGCGCCGTTCCAGCGGCGAGTCGAAGTAGCTCAAGTCCCGCGCGCCGCTTCCCGCTTCCAACTGTTCCCGGTAATTTACCAGGAACGTCAGGGCGTCTTCCATGCGAAATTCGTTTTTTTCGGAAAAAAACATTTCGTCCAGGGAAAGCGCCGCGCCCCAGGCGATGAGGGTTTCGGAATTTTCGGGCCTGATGATGTCGCCCTCCTTAAGCCCCAGCCGGCCGGAAAAAACCTTGATCAGCGTGGGGTTAAAGGTAAGCGGTCCGCCCTCAAAAATAATGGGCGGCTTCAGTTCCAGCCCCTGGGCAAGCCCGCCGATGGTCTGCTTGACGATGGCGTGAAATGTGGAAAGGGCAATATCTTCCCGCTGGCCCCCCTGATTGAGGAGGGGCTGAATGTCCGTCTTGGCAAAAACCCCGCAGCGGCCCGAAATGTCGTAGATCGTCTTTCCCCGCGCCGCGAGGGCTTCAAATTCCTCAACCGGCGTGCGGAGCAGGGTGGCAACCTCGTCGATAAAAGCCCCGGTTCCTCCGGCGCAGCTTCCGTTCATACGCATATCGCTTGCCACCAGGTTTTTTTCCGCCTCATCGTAATAAAAGAAGACAACTTTGGCGTCCTGCCCGCCCAACTCGATGGCAACCCGCGTTGAGGGATAAAAATTCCGCACGGCAATGGCGTTTGCCACCACTTCCTGAATAAACGGGGCCCGCACCGCATCGGCAATGGGCTTCCCGCCGGAGCCGCAAAAAGCGGCCCGGAATTCCTCGTGGGGGAATGCCGCGCGCACTTCTTCAAGAAGCGCGCGGACCGTACCGGCCTGATACGCGTTGTGCCGCCGGTAACGGGAAAAAAGGACCTTTTTGCTTGCCGGGTCCATCACTACCAGTTTGACCGTGGTTGACCCGACATCAACACCAAGCCGCAAAGCTGAAAGATTCACATCCATATAGTACGCTATGATACGCTTTATCGCGCTTTCTGGCAAGCTGCCCCTGAGTATTTGGCGGGACAAAACCCTTTTGAAAGCGGAAAAATATGCCGATTATGGAACAGGGGTATTTTACCTGATGGAAATAGCGCGAAACAGCCAGTCATCGGTAATCGGAATTGTCAGCGATGATGACGAAAAAAAGACCACCGTCGTTGAACTGGGCACGGTAGAAGAGGGGCGGTTTCAAATCACCCTCGCGCGGCACGATATTCTCGTAACCTGCAACTTTTTTCCCGCAAAAAACAAAAATACGCCCATTACGCCCGACACATTCAGCCTATATCTGAGCCGGCTTAACATCACCTACGGCATCAAGTGGGACAATATTGACGCGGCCATCAGGACCTGCAACCTTGACCAGGAGCCGTCCTATAATGTCGTGATAGCCGAAGGGGATTACCCGCAGAATGAGATTTCCGAATATTATGAGCTCAATCCCGCCCTCAAAAACGCGCGGTTATCCGGCGACGCCGATGAACAGATCGATTATAAAAACATCACGCCCTTCGTGATCGTCAAAAAGGATCAGCCGCTTGCGATACTGCGCCGCCATGTTACGGGCCTCGATGGCCACGATGTTCACGACGCGCTTGTGCCCTACCGGATCATCGACCGTCAGGGCTACGCCGCGGGAACAAATACCCGGCTTGAAGGCGACTATATTGTGGCGAACCTTCACGGCCAGCTTGTCGAGTCAAAGCGGACCCTCGCCGTACAGGAAACTCTCGCCATTAACGGGCCGGTGGGATACAAAACGGGCCATATCAGTTTCCCCGGCGATATTGTTATCGGCGGCCCCGTGTCGGACGGGTTCAGGATTTATGCGGGAAAATCCCTCACCATAAAGCAGACGTTTGACGTTACCGAAACGATCACGCGGGAAGACCTGACGGTAACGGGGGGAATTATCGGCCGGGGACAGGCCCTCGTGAAAGTGGGCGGCGTCATCAAAACGCGCTTTATCGACAACTGCCGGGTCGCCTGCCGCCGCACCGTGATCGTCATAAAGGAAATTGTCAATTCGCAGGTGTTCGCCCTCGGCACGGTTGATCTGGGCGACAAAGGCGTAATTTTGGGCAGTAAAATCTACTCCCTGCACGGCGTCCGCGCCAAAGCCATCGGCAGAAAAGGCGCCAAGGCGGCCAGCATTCACTGCGGCGTTGATTTTACTATCATGCAGGACAAAACGCGGAGTACCACGGCGCTCAAGGATAACGCGCTCAAGCTGAACCGTTACCGCAACCTGTTCGAGGCGCTGGACGATGAACCCAAAGAGGCTGAAAAACGGAGAAAACTTGAAGAAATTATTGCCGCGCTTGAAGCGGAACAGAAAGAAATCAGCGCGCATATTTCTGATCTTATGACGAAAATCAATTCCGATGAAAAAGCCGTGGTGGAAATTTCCGGGGAAATTGTACCGGGAACCATCATAGAAATCTGTCAGGTAAGCATGGTTGTCGATGAACCCCTGCGAAAAGTCCGCATCCGCCTCGACAGGGCAGCAAACCGCCTTGTTACCGAAAAAATTGAACGGTAGCCGGTTCAACGGACACGTCCAATCTTTCCAGAAGCGCCCCCGTCCGGTTACGCGCGTTTTATGCGCCGCCCCTGGGCCCAGGCCGCGGCTGAGGGAGAAAGCGGACGTTACCCGGTAGAAACACGGTTGGCGTACAACACTCTCTCCTTCTTAACTAGAGTCTGTCTATCATGTAGACACATTATAGACAGACACTAACTAAACCGCCTCGTGGTCAGCAGTGCGGCTCTGCCGCACGTTATCCCTTTTCGGCCCTTTTCCTGTTCCGCGCTTCCAGTTGGGCGACAACTTCGGCGTACTTTTCCTTGTTGAGGGGATAGAAAGCCAGAAGGATGATCTGCAGCAGCGTCAGGACGGCCGGAATGATAAACATGGAAACCCGGAGGGCCGTGATGGCGCTTTCGGATTGCTGGGCGCCTTCGCCGAGCTTAAGCGCCGTGTTAAGCCCTGCCGCCGCAAGAATCGCGGTGGCAATGAGCCCCGCAAATGCGGGGGCGGCTTTACTGGAGAAGCTGTAAGCGGCGGTGCCGATACCCTCAAGCCGCCGGTCAAACATAAGATCCCCATATTCCAGGGAGTCTGCCAGCATGGCGACTCCCGCCGCTCCCAGGACGGTAAAAGAAAGGGAACCCAGCGCGCCGAACGTGATGATAAGGGAAAGGTTTCTTTCCGCAAAAAATTGACAAATGCTGGCAAGAACCGTGAGAGAGAGGCCAATGGCCAGGGGAAGTTTGTAGCCCCATTTTCCGATGATCCTGGGCACAAAGGGAAGGACGGGCACCCCCACCAGAAGCGTAAGAAAAGAGAAGAAGGCGCTTTGGGTTTCGTCAATACCAAGATAGTAAATATAGAAGTAGTTGAGGCTCTGGGTCCCAAACGGTTGACGGAAAAAAGTGAGGAATAACACACTAAAGGCGATGAGCCAGGGCTTGTTCCGTACCAAATAGGATACGTCTACAAAAAACTGCTTAAGGCCCCGCTGCTGGTCTTCCTTTTTCTTGGCTTCCAGGGTGATGCCCCGCTTTTCCTCTTCGGCCCGCTGTTCTTCATATACCTTTTCACGGCAGTTATGATAGAGCACATAGAGGAAACAGGCCCCCAGCGCACAGTAAACCGCGGCCATGATCGTATAGGCATAGGTCCGGTCTCCCTTAAAAAGACCATCCCCGATAAGGCTCACGAGCGGAAGGAACCCGCCCAAAACGGTGAACATTCCCACATAAACCCCTACAAAGCGGAAGGTGGAAAGCGCGGTACGCTCCCGGGAATCTTTGGTCATCAGGGGCAGCATGGAGCCATAGGGAAGGTTCACCGCAGTGTAACACCAGGTATAGGCAAAGTAAGCGGCCCCTACCCAAATCAGTTTTACCATTGCCGGCATATCCTTGGGGGCGGCAAACATAAGAAAAGCGGTAATGGCGGTGGGGATAAAATACCACAATATCCACGGCCGCGCCTTCCCCCTCGAGGTATGGGTTCTGTCAACCATTGCCCCGATGATGAGATCGTTTCCCGCGTCCCAAATACGGCAGAGGAACATCATCGTACCAACCGCCATGAGGGTAAGGCCAATCATGTTGGTGCAGTAAAACATAAAGTAATTACCTACCACGTGTCCGATAAGCACGCAGGCCAGATCGCCGCACGCATAGGAACACTTTGTCTTTAAAGTCAGTTTGTCCATCGTCTTCTCCTTCAGGAAATTTGTTCGCTCCGGCGAATACACCCGCCGTTGCTTCTTTATTTTCATTAAGACGCGATAAAATCACCATAAGCCGCATCACCGGTGATCTCAAAAGCATGAAGCGGATAACTCCGCTCCTTTACATCATTACATTGCACGGCGGCTGCCGCTGCCACACCGCGCGTCTCTGTGCAAGCCCTGCCAGGGCTTAAGCACGCTAAACCGTGAAGCGGTTTAGCACGGCGGGGTAACGGCGTCTGTCCGCGCCGGAATCGAACAACGTTCGACAGGTTTATGCAGGTCAGGGCGCGGTCCAGTTTTGTGCGGTATGCCCGGTTTAGATCATGGCCGCCTCCTGAAAAGACAGTAACACTACTCGCGGCACAGAAAAGCGGTAAGAACGGCGTCTTGAAGACATATACTGTACAGAAATGCCGCGCCGGTTGTGCGCGGGTGCGTATTTATGCGCGTGGGGGGGGGGGGGCTTATGTCCGGCATCCGCGTGCGCGGCGCTGCCAGAGAACGGGCCGTTATACGGTTGGAAACGCAGTTTTGGTACACGCTCTGCCTCATGTTCAAGCCCCCAATTCCTCATTGTGGTTGTTTACGGCGGCTGCCGCAGGTCAGTTTCTGGCGGCCCCAAAAAACAACGCGCCACCCGGGCGCATATCCAAACCCAACGGGTCTAAGTACCGGTATTATAGCATGGGCAAAATTTCCTGTCAACATTTTTTTGTGGATGTGTGTGATGAAAAAGGAATATCTTTGACACCCTTGCTGATTACCGACACGACCCCCTCCGTCTCGTCCCGCTGGAAACTGCCCGCCGGTACATACCGCATACGCACAGACACCCTGCTCAGCGTGAGGGTTGTAAAATCCCCCGCCACGGGATTAGTGTTCCCAACTGCCGCCGTCCGTGGGGCAGCCTGTCCCTATCAATGCCAGCGCCAGCAGCGCCGGCAATCCGATCGCGGCTCTCGCCGCCCGTTTGATGGTGATCGCCATAAAAACCTCCTGCATTTTGTTGATGATCGCGCCTTTCGCACTTTCATCCATAATATATCCCAGAATGGCACTCCCGGTTGATCGCTTCAACCCAAAGGGGGCAACCGGCCCGCGCGGGGCGTTTTTGAGCATAGACGCTTCGTGTTCAGGCGGGTATACTCAAAAATCATGATGTCCCGTAAGCCGGTTTCACCGCGTGATTTTGTGCCGCGTTTTTTTGAACTTTTTTCCCCGGACAAACAAAAACGGTACACCCCCGCCGCGTTTGGAAAAGACCTGATCGCGGGCGTTACGGTGGGCGTTGTGGCGCTCCCCCTCGCCATGGCGTTCAGTATTGCCGCGGGCGGGACGCCCGTGCAGGGACTGTACACGGCCATTTTCGCGGGATTTTTTATAAGCCTTCTGGGCGGTTCGCGCTGCCAGATTGGCGGCCCCACCGGCGCGTTTGTGGTGATCATTTTCGCCATAATAACCCGCCAGGGCATGGCGGGCCTTATCGCCGCCACCGTTCTTGCCGGCGTCATGCTGATCATTATGGGGCTTACGGGCATCGGACGTTTTATCAAGTTTATTCCCTATCCGGTAACTACGGGATTTACCGCCGGTATTGGCCTGCTTATTTTTTCCCAGCAGATAAAGGATTTTTTCGGCATGGCGAGCGCCGCTTCTTCTCCGGAATTTCTTGCCATGTGGGCGGGATACTGCCGCGCTTTTTCTACCATTCAACCGGCAACGGCGGCGGTAGGCGCGGGAACCATCGCGGTAATACTGCTGGTCCGCCGGTTTGCCCCGCGCGTGCCCGCCGCGGTGGCGGCTGTGGCCGCGGCAACCGCCGCCGCGTGGCTGCTCGGCCTGCCCGTGGATACTATCGGCGCGCGTTTCGGCGAAATACCCCGCACGCTGCCGCTTCCTGCCCTTCCCGTATTTGATTTTTCCCGCATGGGAGAACTGCTGCGCGACAGTTTTGCTATCGCCATGCTTGCCGCGATAGAATCACTGCTTTCGGCGGTGGTGGCCGACGGCATGACCGGAGACCGGCACAATGCCAATATGGAACTGGTCGCGGAGGGTATCGGCAATATCGCGTCCGGCCTTTTTGGGGGAATTCCCGCAACCGGCGCGATAGCGCGCACCGCCACCAACATTAAGGCAGGCGCGGTAAGTCCCGTAGCGGGCATGGTGCACGCGGTAACGCTCCTTCTTTTCATTTTGTTTCTCGCGCCGCTCGCGGGGGCAATTCCCCTTGCGAGTCTTTCGGCAGTACTGATTGTGGTGGCCTGGGACATGAGCGGCCTCAAACGCTGTATCGGCATTATCCGCCGCTCGCCAAAGAGCGACGCGCTGGTACTTGTTATATCATTTGCGCTTACCGTTATGGTTGATCTGACTTTTGCCGTGGAGGCGGGCGTTGTCATGGCCGCGTTTCTGTTTGTCCGGCGCATGGTAGAAGTAACCGATATTCGAAGCGGCGCGAAGACCGCCGGAACGGAAATACTGTACGGCGCGCCGCCGGAGCCGGACCGTATGCCCGCCGCCAGGAAAGGCGTAGAAATTTATGAAATTACCGGGCCGTTTTTTTTCGGCGTCGCGGATTCACTCCGGCACATACTCCGCAATGTCGCGGAGCATCCCCGGGTATTTATTCTCCGCATGAAGGATGTTCCCGCCGTGGATTCCACCGGCATCAGCGCCCTCGAATCGTTTTACGAAAGCTGCGTCAGGGAAAAAACGCGCCTCATTCTTTCCGAAATCCGCGACCAGCCCCGCCGGGCCCTGGAAAAGGCCGGTCTTCTCGCGGCGCTCGCGCCGGGCGGCGTCCAGCCCACGCTGGAAGACGCGCTCAGGGAAGCTGAACGGGAGGCCCCCTGAGGGCGCGCGCGTGCCGCGGATCCGGTCCGCTGTTCCCCCGGTGAAGCGCTCTGCGGTTTGGGCACTCTTGACACGCTCCCCGCGCCGCGGGGTAAAATGTCCCCGGAGGCGGACATGAAAAATCGGTGTATGCGCGCGGCTTTCTTTGCGGCGGTTATCGCGCTTTTCCCCGGCTGCGGCGGCGAAGAGGCGTCCCGGGAAGAACTTGACAGCATTGCTGTTTCCGGGGCGGCGGAATTGCTGTCAAAAACAGTAGCCAAACCCCGTCTGTTACCCGCCGGAGAAGGAGCGTTTGTGCCGGGATCTGCCGGCGGCGTCTGGCATGGCGTGATGCACCAG
>JAITGJ010000164.1 GCA_031280705.1 Spirochaetaceae bacterium | reverse complement strand
CCCTCCTCTATAGGTTTGCTCAACACCCGCATTCCTGCGGATTGCCGGTATGGAGTATGGTATCACGCTTTGTTTGAAACTGTCAACTGCGGATGTTTTTGTAACCGGGCATATCGGGGCCGGCGGGCGCTTGCTTAATATCGGCTCCATTTTTCACGCGGCCGTTCCGCACCGGTAACCAGTTTATACACAAGCAGATCGAGCAGAAAACCCTCTGCCTGGGAGCCGGTTTGACGGAGCAAAAGATCAAATTCCGTGATGAGGGCAAGACTCCCGCCCGCGCTTTCCAGACGGCGGGCCAGGGCCGCGTAATCCTTGCGTGCGCGGGGAGACGTAAAACCCGCCCGGCGGAACGCGGCGTCATCCGCGGGACCGGCCGCCGTTACTTCAAGGTAGTCCCTGAAACGGCGATAGCACCAGACGAGGCCCGCAAACAGCGCCTGCGGGGACTCTTTTGAGGCAAGAAGCGTATGCAGCGTTTCTATGCTTCTGGAAAGGTCTCCTGACGCAATGCGGGAAAACAGCGTAAACGCTGATTCTTCGCGGCTGTGGGCAAGCCATTTATCCACATCATCCGCTTCAATGGTTCTGTTTTTGTCCATAAAGAGGCAGAGCCGGGAACATTCGCGGCGGAGGGCGTCGGTATTGTTCTCCACAAATTCCAGCACAGTTTCCGCGCCCTCATTGCTGATGCGGAATCCTTCCCGGCGAAAAAAATTCCGTACCCATTCGGCTTTACGGTCATCAAACATTTCCCAAAAAATACGCTTGTTTTTTGGTCCCGCGGCCTTTTCCAGACGGGCGTCGATTTTTGTGTCATCGGAAAGCAGCGCCAGAACCGTACCGTCCCGGAGAGATCCCATGCAGGACGCGATAAGTTCCGCGTCGTTTTTTTTGAGGGTTTCGGCGTTTTTGATGATAAAAAGCCGCGCGTCTGCAAACAGGGAACCGTTCAGAATGACGCCGCTCATGGCCGCGGCGGAAGTTTCTCCCGCGTAAAACGAGGTTTCCTCAAGTGCGCCGCCCCGTACTGCGTCCCGGAGGCGGGTGCGGAGGTCCTGCAGTGCATCCTGTTTTTCGCCGATTTCAGGCCCCAGAAAAAGATGGGCGCGGCTTTCCGCCATACTAGTAACTGCGCACGATCTGGGCAAGGCGGCCCAGCATCCGCATATCCTGGGTATAGATCGGTTTGTATTTTTCGCTTTCCGGCTGAAGGCGGACGCGGTTTTTTTCCCGAAAGAACCGTTTCAGCGTCATGGCTTCGTTCACCATGGCGACGACAATTTCTCCGTTTTCCGCCGTGTCCCGCCGCTCAATAATGGCGAGATCCCCGTCCATGATGCCCGCCCCTTCCATTGAGTCGCCCCGAACCCGCAGGGCAAAGTATTCCGCGTTTTTTTTAAGCAGGGATTCATGCACGGGCGCCACACCGTCCCAGTTTTCCTCCGCCATGATGGGGCTTCCCGCCGCAACGGGACCCAAAATGGGCACTTCCACCACCGTACCCCGGTCCCGCGTGTCCCGGTGTACCAGTTCCATGGTCCGCGAACGGCTGTCCGCCCGGATATATCCCTTGCGCTTCAGCGAGTTGACATGATCGTGGGCGCCCTTGATGGAAATCGAAAAATGCAGACCAATTTCCCGGATGGTCGGCGGGAAATAATGAACCCGTATATATTTTGTGATGAAGCCCAATACTTCCCGTTGCCGTTCAGTCAGCTCTTTCATCGCTCGGTCCTTATATTATATTTACGCAGCTTCGCATGGAGGTTGCTGGGATACATGCCGATGGCTTCCGCGGTGCGGGCAATGACGCCCCCATTTTTGGCAAGCTGATACTCAAGGTACCGCTTTTCAAAAAGTTCCCGCGCGTCTCCATAGGCCAGATCCAGTATATCGCTCCGGGCGGCGGCTTGACCATCCCCCTCCGGCGCGGGGCTTCCGCTTTGCTGAATCAGATTTTGCAGGGCCCGCGCGCCGATGGAGTTTCCCTGGTGCATCACCACGATACGTTCCGCCAGATTACGCAGTTCCCGTACATTGCCCGGCCATTCATACGCGGAAAGATACGCCACGGCGTCGTTTTCGAGTTCAATATTCCCGGCGTCCAGTTCCCGGAGAAAATGAAGCAGCAGGATGGGTATATCTTCCTGCCGTTCCCGCAGGGGCGGAATATACACCGGGATCACGTTGAGGCGGAAAAAAAGATCCTGCCGGAATGTCCCCCGCGCGACTTCGGCCTCAAGGTTTTTGTTCGTGGCCGCCACGAGCCGCACGTCAACCGATATCGTTTTTTCGCTGCCAACCCGCTCCAGTTTCTGTTCCTGAATAACCCGCAGAACTTTCGCCTGCGCGGCGAGGGTCATGTCGCCGATTTCGTCCATAAAGAGCGTTCCGCCGTTGGCCACCTCGAACCGTCCGCGCCGGCTGGAAACGGCGTCGGTAAAGGCCCCTTTTTCGTGGCCGAACAGTTCGCTCTCAATCAGCGTGTCGGGAATGGCGGCGCAGTTTACCTCCACAAAATTGCGCGCGGACCGTTCGGAAAGGCGGTGTATGGCCCGTGCGATAATTTCTTTGCCCGTGCCGTTTTCCCCGGTAATCAGGATGCGGGCATCGCTCGCCGCGGCCTGCCGTACCAGGTCCCGGACTTTTCGCATGGGCTCGCTTACCCCGATGATCTCATCGCCCTGAACGGTTTTTTTTCGCAGATCCGTGTTTTCTTCCCGGAGTTTTTGTATGGTGAGGGCGTTCCGGCACACGGTCAGCACCTTGTCCAGGGAAAGGGGTTTTTCCAGAAAATCGAACGCGCCCAGTTTTACCGCCCGCACGGCCATATCGATATTGGCGTGGCCGGAGATCATCACGATTTCCGTAGCGGGAAAATCCCGGTGTATCTGTTCCAGCGCTTCAAGGCCGCCCATTTTCGGGAGCAGGACATCCAGAAAAATGAGCCGCACATCCTCTTCTTCAAGCACCTGGATCCCCGCCGGCGCGTCCGCCGCGGTAAAGGCCCGGTAGCCCTCATCTTCCACGATTGAAGCCAGCGCCGAGCGAATGCCCGGCTCATCATCAATTATCAGTATTTTGGTCATACGGACGCCTCCCCGCCATGAGCCGCCGCGCCCTCCGGTGAAGCGGCAGCGGCGTGTTCCCGAGGCAGGAGCGAACCGTCCAGGGGAAAATCGATAAAAAATGTCGTTCCCGCCCCTTCCGCGGAATCGAGCCAGATGGATCCGCCGTGGCCGGTAACGATGCGCTCCACGATGGGAAGCCCCAGCCCCGTGCCGGTATTTTTTGTCGTAAAATACGGCGTAAATACCTGCTCCCGTTCGGCGGCGGGAATGCCCTTTCCCGTGTCCCGGATGGAAAACCGGCAATAGTGGCCTTCCTGCTTCCGCACAAGATCCGTGCGAAATTGGATGTCCCCCTTTTCGTCCATCGCGTCGATGGCGTTAATAATGAGGTTCCGCAGAATCTGGCTCACATACTGGCTTTCCATGCGGACTTCCACTTCCTGGTCCACATAGTCCATGTTGAAGCGCACGGCGGGGTACGGGGTGAGGAAGGCCGCGACGGCTCCGGCGATAACCGGGTGAAGGGCGGTCCAGATGCCGGAGCTTGCCAGGGGCCGGGAAAGGTTGCGGAAATCGGTCAGCATATTGGAAAGTCCCTGCACTTCCTGGATCACGGCCATCATGGAGGATTCAAGAATTTCCCCCACGCGATCGGGGTGATTCTGCCAGCGCCTGAGTACCCGTTCGGCGGAAAGCCGGATCGGCGTGAGGGGATTTTTGATTTCGTGGGCAAGCTGCTGGGCCATGCTTTGCCAGACCGATATTTTTTCGGCCTTGACCAGGGCGTTGCGGGATTTTTCGAGGTCCCGCACCATCGCGTTAAACGCGCGGATCAACGCGCCGAATTCGTCCCCCTGGCGGACCAGAATCTGAACCGAAAAATCCCCTTCCGCGACCCGTTTTGTCGCGTCGGTCAACTCCATGAGGGGCTGGGAAATCAGACGGGTAAATGATATGGCGACAATGGCCGTCATCAGCAGCGTGGGGAAAAAAAACATGCCGTAGTACAGAATGAGCGGCACCTTGAGATTTGCCCCCAGATTGTTTATCTGCCGGTAGCGGAGTTTTTCGGCGTCGAGCGTTTTGACGGTTTCGTCGAACCGGTCCGCCAAATGCCAACTGATTACCCGGATGCGGGTCCGCGCGGAGCGCCCGTTCGCGGTTGTCGTCTGGATGTAGCGGATCAGGTCCTGGTCCCGGGGAATTTCCCGGGGGACAAACCCGCTTTGCGCCGTGGGCGGCATGGCAAGTTCCAGTTCGGGCCGCCCCGCGAAAGCGCCCGGAACCCAGAAATCCCCGTCCCAGCGGAAATCCTGCACGGCGAGTACGTCCCGCGTGCCGGCCGCGCTGAACAGGGCCTCCGGCGTAATGAAGGGGCGCATGTCAGGATATTCAGGATGGGGGCCGGCGCCGGTCATCAGCGTTTCAATGCGGGCGGCCTGCGTGTTGACGAGCGCCTCACAGCGTTCAAGCTGGAGCCGGTAATGCTCCAGGGCAAGATGCTCCGCGCCGTCCAGGGCCGTCTCAAGGTGAATCGAACGCCAGTACCGGACTATCACATAAATTGCCTGCGTCGTAATCACGGTAACCGGCACCGCGGCAAATACCACAATCACGATAAAGTAGAGAAACAGCCGTATCTGAAATCGCCCGCCGGTTTTTTTTGAAACCGATTCCCGGACCAGTTTGACCATGGAAATGGCAAGAAATACAAGGATAGCGCACGGAATGGTGAGAAACACCAGAAAGGGCAGGGCGCCGGGAACCGAGCCGCCTTCCAGCGTTTCGGTAAAGTACGTCCGCGAAAAAAATACCGTAAGCACGCAGAGCAGAAGATAAATGAGGGTAAGTCCCCGGACATTCAGAAAAAAATGTTTTGAGTGTAGTTTGACCGTCTTCACCGTGTGCCTTTTGTTTTTTTCTGACGCCGCCCCGCGGCGCTTGACCGCGCCAAATGCCGCCGGCGCGCGGTCCCCGCGTCATTCCGCGCGGACCCGAACGCGCCGGGGTTACCCGTCCTGATCCTCGTCGAACTTGTTTTCAAAAATCCGCGTCAGGGCTTCCATGGCTTCCGCTTCGTCCTCTCCGTCGGCCACGAGGCGCAGTTCCGTTCCATACGCCGCGCCCAGCGTCAGGACGCCCATGATGGATTTTGCGTTAATACGGTTATTCCCTTTTTCGATATAAATTGAACACGTGAAATCCTTGGTGGTTTGGACCACAATCGCGGCGGGCCGGGCGTGTATGCCCGCGCGGTTCTGGATGGTGATCATGCGCTCAATCATCGGTATCTCCTAACCGTTTTATTCTATTGTAAGTGAACGGAGGCCGCCTGTAAAGGGAATATGTCCGGTTTCCGGGCGTATTCCGGGTTTTCCGCCTGTTGCTGCCGGGAGCGGGAAAAAACGCCGTGCATGTACCGGCGGAAACGCCTCCGTATTTACCCGTATGGCAGGTTTCGCCGATAACTATGATATGAAAAGTCTCAACCTTTCCCAAAACTGGGTAGTTCTTGCGCCCGGAGACGATGCTTCCGCGTATGCGGCGGCGGAAATATCCCGTATTTTTGGACTTTTGCGGCGAAAGGCGGGACTTTATTCCGGTGATATTCCAGTTGAAAGCGCCGTCTCCGCGCCGGATGGGCCGGCTGCGGCTATCATACTCAACGCCGGCGCGGAACGGGCGAGAAACGGCTATTCCTGGCGGGCCGCGCCGGAGCGTGTTGAAATTTTCGGTGCGTCCGGGCGGGGCCTTGTCAACGGCGCGTACCGGTTTTTGGGCGCGCTCGGCGTCAGGTGGCCGGAACCCGGCGTGGAAATACTCCCCGATCCCGGCGCGGACGGCGTATACGCCCTGACCGAAAGCGGCGCGCATCAACCATCCGAACCGGACAGCGCAAAATGGCGGCGGCTTGTTATCGGACGGGAGACACCCCTCGCGGACCGGATGCATATCCTCCACTGGGGTATACGCAGCGGCGCGGACGCGCTGATTCTTCCGCTTGAAGAAACGCCGCCGCTTTTTGCCGCGATTTCCGGCGCTTTCCGCCGGAACGGGGAATTGCTCCGCGAGGAGGCGGAACGCGCCGCGCTTTCGGTGGAGGCGGGCGGCTGGGACCTTACGCTTTTGATCGGACACCGCGTCTTTGCGCCCAAAGAACTGTTCCGCATGGAAGGTGGGCGGCGGCTTAAAACATTCAATTTTTGTCCAACCAGTCCGGCCGCCATCGCCCGGATCAAACGCGGCGCGGAACGTGTTTTCGCCGCCGCGCGGGACGTTACCGTTTTTCACCTGTGGCCGGACCGGGATGCGGAGGATACCTGGTGTTCATGCCCCACCTGCCGCGCCTTTTCCCGGCGGGAGCAGAACCGTATCGCCGTCCGCGCCGCGGCTGATGTCCTCGCCCGGATAAACCCCGCAGCCCGTGTTTCATACTTTGAGTATGTTCCCGGTAATGGCGCGGCCGTAACCGGCAACGTGGTCCCGGAAAACACGGATGATGAAACAGGCGCGGTAAGCGTCCGGTCCAATATGTTTGGTATCGGCCCGCTGGAACGGTTTTTTCCGGGGACCAGGCTGCTTTTTGGCGGCGCGTAACGGCGGATCCGGTGCGGGACTGGCCCCGCGTCCGCGGTTTGTGTTCTGTCCGCACTGCCGGGAACCCCGGTATAATAGGCAAAACCCAATCCTGCCCGGCTTTCGGGATACGCTCTTGACTAATTTCGGTTTTTTGTTCAAATATACCGTATGTACAGTTGTCCGCCGGGCGTAAACGAAGCGATCCCCCCTGAATACCGCAAAATAGCCGAATCCCTTTTTCCGCCTGAAGGTTATCCGCTTGGCGAGGGGCCTTCTTTCGCGTCTGCGGCGGCCTTTGCGGACATTCTGGGCGTGGGGGAAGACTACCGGCGCATGTTCACGTCCGCGCGGTCAGGCGCGGACCTCAAGCCTTCGCTTGGACATTTCAGGAACAATCTCGATTTGCTTATTCAAAAAACCTGGGTAGAAAAGGCCGATGAGGTGCGGAAAGAAAAACTGATCAACCGTCTGCCCGCGCTTATCGAAAATATAGAAAAAGAAGATTACGAAAACGCGCTGGGCGCATTCGCCCTTATTTTGGAAGAATTGGCGTATCTTTTTTTTGGCGCTCAAAGTTATAAGGACGATTTTACCGAATACGCCCTCCGTATCGATCCCCAGATCGGGCTTTTCTGGTGGTACGGCGGTCAGTTAAACAAACTACAGCATCCGGGAGGTTACCGTCCGCCCACTGAAGAGGCCGCCCGTAAAGAACAGCAGAGTTTCAAAACGATGCTCCTTGTCGGCATTTGTTATCTGACCAATTTTTAGGCGAACGATCCGGCCCAATTTCCGCCTTGCCCCTATCCGCCGTATGAGTTATACTAACAATGACCCAAAATACGGAGGGAGAAACAATGGGAATTACACGGGACGAAATTACGCTTACCAATGTGGTTGATAAGGGAATCGTAAAACGAGGGCTT
>JAITGJ010000162.1 GCA_031280705.1 Spirochaetaceae bacterium | reverse complement strand
GCGATGCCGAGACGCTCCCCGCTTCCGCGTATACCATGCCGCATTTCCACGAAGGCTGGAACGCCTCCGGGGAATACAACAGCGACGGCGGCACGGTAGACGCGGAAGAAAAACCCCTGGACCGCATTACGGAACAGGTGGGGGACAAAACCGTGGTGGTCAAATACGGGGAATTTGAGGCCCTCTTTATGGTTTCCGTAACGGAAGTAGACCTGGAGGTTCCGCCCCACATTTATTTTGACTACGGCTACCGGATTTCCGAAGAAGAACTTACCGCCCAAATGAACGGAGCGGCCATTGGAACCTACACGATGAGCGCGGGGGACGGCAATAAACTTGTGCTGGCCCCCATCCTCTGGGGCATCGGCGAAAACGCCGTGTTCCGGTGGTACATTAACGATGTCCAGAAATTCCCGCAGATTGACGACAAACCCGGCTGTTTTACCCTGAAGTACGGCGTGGGAGGTATTACCTGGACCAGCGAAGGGCACGCGGACAACAAAAAACTGGTACGGGTTGAGGTTACGGACGGGGGCCATACCTACACCGCGCGGACCTGGGTTGAGTGCTTCAAGATATACGCGCCATACGTCCGGGGCGCACATGAAAACCGGCCCGCGCAGAACCCACAGGCCCGGGCCGGAAAGCTGTTTGCCCTGCACAAAGCGCCGGGGCAGTTTTACCTTACCTGGCCGGCAGTGGGCCTTTCCCCGAATGACGCCGGTTATCTGGCGGCGGCGCAGCACTGGGCGGACACCGACTCTATCGTTACGAGCGGCACGAAATTTGCCATTTCCCTGGGCGGCTGGGGCGGCTATGTGGTGTTCGGTTTTGATCACAGCGTGGTGAATAGAACCGGCGGCGATATTCATATTGAAGGAAACCCCCTGGCAACCTGGCACGAACCGGGAACGGTGTGGGTATCCCAGGACCACAACCGGAACGGCATTGCGGACGACACCTGGTACGAGCTAAAAGGCTCCGAATACGGCAAGCCCTCGGCCACCCAGCGGTATAGCTTCCGCTGGTACGGCCGCTTTTGGACGGATAACCGGGGCGGCATCGGGAGCCTCCCCGCAAGCAGTTTTTACGGGGAACAGGGCAGGGTGGTAATTCCCGGCAGTGATTTTGTTACCTATACGGGCACCCTGCTTGAAATGGCCAAGGATGATGTGGGATACTACATTAACTACGGGTTCCCCTCTGGCTATGTGGACAACCGCCAAACCCAGGACTTTGACATCAGCGACGCCATCCACCCCGATGGCAGTCCCGCAAACCTTTCGCACATTGACTTTGTAAAAGTCCAGACCGGCATGAACGAATACGCGGGCATCTTTGGCGAAATTTCCACGGAAACAAGCTTTCCCTGGGATAAAAGTATGGGGTATTAATAAAAAACGGGTTCAAACACGGGGGGCCTCCCGCCGGGGATGGACCCGTTTTTTACGCGGCCCCAAAGGAGCGGTACTATGACCGGCAACGTTTTTTTAACCCGGCCGGTTGGACAGGCCGGAGGACAGGCGGGGGGCATCTGTCCCACACCCCGGCGGGTTGTGGGGCGCTCCGCGGGCGCGGCGGCAGGGGGCCTCCTTGCCGCGCTCCTCCTCCTTGCCGCCTGCGACACGGCCATTTTTTCGTATGGGCGGCTGGGCGGCGCGGACCAGACGGAAACCTACTCCCCCGGCGATCCGGGGTTCCGTCAGGTAATGCGGCTCTTCTCAGAGCCGTCCGGGGTGTGGTACTCCCACTACGCCGGGATCGGGCGGCTGGACGGCTACCGCGTGGGTAAATTCGGAACCGGGGCGGAGTCCTTTGACCGGATTATGGGGACAAAAGAAGAAGACCTCTTTCCCGCTATTGGGATAAACGCCGTAAGCGGCGCGTCCCCGCGGGCGGAGGACTATTTTGTGTTTTATGACGACACGGTGTACGGCCAGCAGGACACGGGCGAAGGGGGAAACGGCGGCTGGGACGGCCTTTCCACCCGCTATGTGGGCATTGTCCGGGCGGTCAACGTGTTTAACGGCGACCCTTCCCGCGGCGCGATCATCATCGAGTACCTCCAGGGCTGCGTCCCCGGCTGGCTTGACCGCTGGCCCGCTTCCCGGGACGGACAGCGGCCCTTCTTCGGTATTTACTACCGGGTGCTTGACGCCAACATTATCCAGATGGCCAACGCGGTGGACCTGTCCGCCCTGTACGCGGGAAAACCGTACTACACCGAACAGGCCACGCTGGAGGAGGCCATCGCCGTAAACAGCGTGGAAAACGAGGCGGAATTTATCGCCTGGGGCATTGTAATTCCCCAGGACCGGGAGCCATAGGATGCGATACACACACACACGCGATAAACCGCTGTTTTTTACGGTCCGGCGCACGGCGTGGATGGTACTTATGCTGATTTTCCGCGCGGTCCTTCCCCTCTCCGCCCAAAGCGCGGACCCCGCCGTTCCCGGCAATGCTGGTGATGGCGGCGCCGGTAATGGCGCCGCCAGTGATGGCAGCGCCATCACTGGCGAAGAATACGGCGATTATCTTGACTTTGGCACGGACGAGGGCATTACGATAAACGCCACGCCGGAAACTACCCAGCAGATGCGGGTACTGGAAAAGGACGAAATCGAACGGTACCGCGCGCGGGACCTTGCCGCCCTGCTCGAAGAAGCGCTGGACATGAGCGTTACCCGCTACGGCGCGTACGGGAGCCAGACGGAACTGAGCCTGCGGGGGTTTGATACGGAGCGTATCGCCATTTTGATTGACGGGGTGCCGGCCAACTCCCCCCGTTCCGGCGAATTCGATGTGAGCCAGGTTGACCTTGCCAATGTGGAACGCATCGAAGTTATTTACGGGGGATCGGACACCAAATACAATGTGTCCGGCGCGCTGGGCGGCGTTATCAATATCATCACGACAAAAAAACAGCGGCCCGGTTTTACCTTTGGCGGCGCGCTTTCCAATACGGGCTATATGCCGGGCCGGTACAATCTGCGCCACTCAGGCGGGCAGATAGGCGATCCCCATGTTGAAGACCTCATCGATATGCAGTCGTTAAGCCTCTTTTCCGGGTACGGCTCCGGCGGGTTTTCCCTCAAGGCGTCCGCCTTCGGCAATCTGGCGGGAAACCACTACCTGTACGAGGACGATTACGGTTTTGCCCGGCGGAAGGCCAGCAGCGAGGTCTGGGACCTGGGCGGGGATGTTTCTCTGGTATGGGACCTCCCGGACGCGGCCACGGTTCTTACCGATACCCGCGCCTACTACGCCAACAAGAATTATCCGGTAACGCCCAATTCCACCGGTTATGCCGTGGCGCGGGATTTTTCCCTCACGGAAAATATCATGCTGAACGTCCCCCGCTTTTTCCGGGACGATCTGGGCACGGAGGCGTCGATCACGTATCAGTACTCCAACACCAATTACGGCGTTGATATAACAAGTTACGATCACTACCTTACCGGAATAAACCGCTGGGGCTGGTACCCGTCCGAACGGATCACGCTCCGCGCGGGGATAGACTGGCGCTTTTTGTACATTAACGCGGAAAGCGCCACGGAAACGGACCCGGAAAAAACGGGGAATCAGGGCGGCGTCTATGTAACGGCGGAGTGGTACCCCCTGAATACGCTGATGCTTATCGCCTCGGTCAAGGGCGCCACGGACACGCGGGAGGGCGTGGTAATTCCCAAGGCCGGGCTGCTCTGGAAAATTACCCCCGCGTTCAGCCTGAAAAACAACTATTTCCGCAGTTTTAAATTCCCGGATTTTGACGATTTGTACTACCGGAGCCTTGACAGCGTGTTTGTGGGGAATCCCAACCTCCGGCCCGAAGACGGCCTGGGTACGGACCTGACCGGGGAGCTTACGCTGCGGGACGGCTTCTTTACCCTGAGCGGCACGGCCTATGTGCAGTGGACGGAAGACTCCATCCACTGGGTAAAGAGCGCGGGCGGCCGCTGGTCCCCGGAGAATATCGGCACGGCGTTTTTTGTGGGCGCGGATTTCCGGCCCGCCGTTACCTTACGGATAAACCGCTTCGGCATTGAAAGCGTTAAGCTGGGCGCGAATTATCAGTTTCAGTTCAGTTGGCTGTTGAGCGGGGATCTTTCGTTCGCAAACAGCTACCGTATTCCCTATATGCCGACGCATATCGCCGGCGGCTCGGTGGACGTGAAGTGGAAAACCGGCTCGCTTCTGGTTACGGCGCACTACGAAGCAACCCGCTACGCCGATACCCTGAACCAGATGCCGCTTGCGCCCCACTGCGTGGTGAACGCCACGGTGAATCAGGGCATCGGGAAATACCTGACCGCTTTTGCGGCCTTCAAGAATCTCCTCAATGCCCACTATGAGTCCTTTGCCGGATACTATATGCCCGGCCTTTCCTTTACGCTGGGGCTTCGCGCCCAGATACGGCCCGCCCCGCGCCCCGCGCCCGCCTCCGCCCCCGCCAACTGGCAAAGCCTCTTGCGTGGGCTTTTGTCGCAGATACGGCCCGCGCCCGCCAACTAAGCGCGGGGTTTTGTGGCAACGCCGCACCGTGGAGCGCCGCCGCTATGCGGCGCGTGGCGGGTTGCGGCAAGCCCCCGCGCTCCCGGCGCACTAAGAGCGGCGGGGTTTTGCGGCAACGCCGCAAAACCCAAGCCCAAGCCCCTCCGGGGCTTGGGCACTTGACAGAAAGCGCGCGGACCGGGTATACCCGTATCAGGCTGTTTGACGGGCGCCGTTCGCGGAACCCGGCGGCGGCCTGCGCCATCTTAGCTCAGTTGGCAGAGCACGTGACTTGTAATCTCGAGGTCTTCGGTTCGATTCCGAAAGATGGCTGGTCAGCGGCGCAAAGCCACGGCAAAGGGGAGTTTCCCGAGCGGTCAAAGGGGGCAGACTGTAAATCTGTTGGCTCAGCCTTCCAAGGTTCGAATCCTTGACTCCCCAGAAGATGCGGCCTTCCATACCGGAAGGCCGCTTGTTTGACCGCGCGCGGATGCGGCGGGGAGGGCGTGGATTTCTCCCTGGGTAAACCCGGCGCACAAAAGGGGGATGTTATGGCGTATCCATTCAGCGAGGCGCTTGCAGGGCTTACCGGGACGGCCACGCGGGATATTTTCAGGCTTCTTTCCCGCCCCGAAATTATTTCCTTTGCCGGGGGGCTTCCGGCCAATGACTGCCTCCCCGTGGCGGCGGTGGCGGAGATTACCGCCGAACTCCTCGCGGACGGGGCCGAGGCGCGGCGGATTCTCCAGTACGGCACTACCGAAGGCTATCCGGGGCTGCGGGAACTCCTTGCGCCGCTGCTTGCGGACGCGGGAATTACCGGCCTTGGGCCGGACAATCTGCTCATCGTCTCCGGCGGCGGCCAGGGGCTTGACCTCATGTGCAAGGCGTTTCTCAACGCCCATGACGCGGTGCTCGTGGAGGACCCCGCCTTTTTGGGATTTCTGGATACCGCGCGGGCCTACAACGGACGGAATATCGGCGTGCGCGCCGAAGCGGACGGCATTGACCTTGATGACCTTGAAGCGAAAATAAAACGGTACGCGCCGAAACTGCTGTACTGTGTTCCCACTTTTTCAAACCCGTCCGGGAAAACCTGGCCCGCCGAAAAGCGAAAAGCCGTTGCGCGCCTTGCCGCAGAGTACGGCGTTATGGTTATTGAAGACGACCCCTATGCGCGGCTCCGTTTTGCGGGAACGCCGGTTCCGTCCATCAAGAGTTTTGACGAAGCCGGCCGCGTGGTGTATATATCGAGTTTTTCCAAAACCGTTTCGCCGGGCCTCCGCGTGGGATTTGCCGCGGGGGACGCGGAGGTTATCCGCAAGCTCGCCATCGGGAAACAGGGCGCGGACCTCCACACGCCGAATCTTTCCATGGCAATCGTGAAGCGCTACCTTGAAAAACAGTATTTCTACCCGAATATCGAAAAGAGCCTTCCGGTGTACCGGGAGCGGAAAAACGCCATGGTGGACGCGCTTGACCGGTACTGGCCCGAAGAATTCCGCCGCACGGACCCGGACGGCGGCCTCTTTATCTGGGGCGAATTCCCGCCGCACGTTGACACGGCGGCGCTCTTCCCCGAGGCGATAGCGCGGAACGCCGCCTATATCATCGGGTCGGTGTTTTTTGCCGAGGGTGCGGACGGGCAAAAACGCGGAAGCAATACCCTCCGCCTTAACTATTCCAACGAAACCCCGGAGCGGATAGAGCGGGGCATCAAGGTCCTGGGGGAACTGTTCCGGGAGAAACTGGCGTCCTCGCCGTAACCGGCGGCCGTAACCGGCGTCGCCGTGTCCGGCGGCCGTAACCGGCGTCGCCGTGTCCGGCGCGTCCTAAGCGCCGGTCAGGGCGATGAGGTCCCGGAAAAAATACGCGCTGTCTTTCGGATACCGCTTTTGGGTGGCATAATCCACATACACAATGCCGAATCGTTTTGAGTAACCATAGGCCCACTCAAAATTATCCAGAAATGACCATGCGTAGTACCCTTTGATGGCTATCCCCTCGCGGATAAGGCGGGAGCAGACCGCGAGGTGCCGCCGCGTATAATCAATACGCTCCCGGTCATGCACGCGGCCGGACGGATCGGGGCGGTCGTCGCGGGCGTACCCGTTTTCGGTGATGAAAAGGGGGATGCCGCCCGAAAGGGAGGCGAGCCAGCGAAGCTGCCGTTCAAATCCTTCGGGAACCGTGTACCAGCCCATCGCGGAAACGTCCTCCCACGAAGGCTGGACGCGGTATTTGAAGCGGGCGGCCGGATCAAAGGCAACGGGATTTTCCGTGTAGTAATTTACGCCGATAAAATCAATTTTTTCCGCGATAATGTCCATATCGCCGTCTTTGACCGGAAAAGAGAAGCCCAGCTCTTTGGTAACAATTTCCGGATATCCCCTGCCCAGCACCGGATAGATAAAAACGTCCGTTTCCACCGCGCGGGCGGTGAGCGCGGCTTTCCGGTCGGCTTCGCGCGCCGTGGCGCTCCGGGGCGTCTGCGGGTTCCACGTAATGCCGATGGGCGCGGCAAGGCCCGTCTGCCGGTAGGCCCGCACCGCGCGGCCGTGGGCCAGGTTCAGATGATGAACCGCCCGGACCGCCTGATCCAGATCCCTGATTCCCGGCGCGTGGACCCCTTCGTCATAGCCCAGCCATGCCGAGCAGTACGGCTCGTTAAGCGTGATCCACCGGTCCACCATATCCCCCAGTTCGGCAAAGCAAACCTGTGCGTACGCCTCAAACGCGTCAACGATAAACCGCTCAGCCCAGCCCCCCCGGTCCTGGAGCGCCTGCGGCAAATCCCAGTGATATATGGTCGCCGTGGCGCTCATCCCCCGCGCGTGGAGTTCCTCGCAGAGGGAACGGTAATACGCGACGCCCTCTTTCGACACGGCGCCGGTACCGGCGTCCGGCGTCATACCGGGCAGAATACGGGGCCAGGCGATGGAAAAGCGGTAACTTTGAAATCCCAACTCCGCCATAAGAGCAATATCTTCCTTATAACGGTGATAGTGATCGCAGGCCACGTCTCCATTTTCTCCGGCGTACACCGCGCCGGGCCGTCTGCAAAAGACATCCCAGATCGATTCACTCCGGCCCCCTTCATGGGCGGCCCCCTCCACCTGAAAACTCGCCGTGGCGGCGCCCCACACAAAACCGTCGGGAAATTCCAGCTTCTCCATATCCGGCGCTCCTTATTTCAAACGATAAGGCGGCGCGCTTTTCCGCGCACGGCCTGGCCGCACACGTTTCTGCACGGTCCTGTTATGATTCTCCCAAACAGCGCGCCTGTCAATTGCCCGCCAATGGCCCGCCGCCGCGTGGTTTTGCCCGGTCATGTATGTTCCACGTAAATGCCGCCGCCAAAAACCTAACCATCCGGCGCAAAACCCAGGATTTTGCGTTGGGCCAGTTGACATTTTTTTTACGGCGCGGTATAACATAAGCATGCGGGCGGCGGTGAACCCGGCCGGGTTCGAGGACGCCCCTTTTGCCACCTTAGCTCAGTTGGTAGAGCAAAGGACTGAAAATCCTTGTGTCTAGAGTTCGATTCTCTGAGGTGGCAGTGTTCTTCGGGCGGGGAAGGTACCGAAAAAGCCCTCTGGCTGCGTGGGGGGCTTTTCCCGTATCTTCCGGCCCGTCGCTTTTCACCGGCGCGGGCCGGCTCAGAACGCGCTGATGTATGCGGCCGGGAAGGGGCGCGGCTTTACGGTATGGGCGATATGGAAGAAGTACTGGTTATCCCCCGGAGTCTGCTCCGCGCCCGGGAAGACGGGGAATCGCTTATTGCGGCTATCCGGGAAGCGGGCCGGTTTTTGCCCCGCGACAGCGTGGAAAATGATCCGTCCTACAAACAGATTATTCCCTATGTATTTGCCCGGCAGGGCGGTTTCTGGTTTGTGCTCCGGCGGCTTGCCACGCAGTCGGAAAAGCGCCTGCACGGGCGGTTGTCGCTGGGTATCGGCGGGCATATCAACCCCGTGGACCGCACCGGCGGGGAGGACCCGGTTCGCGCGGGACTCCGCCGGGAACTTGCCGAAGAGGTGAGCCTTGACGCGGCGGGGGAACCTGTTTTCCGGGGCGTCATTAATGACGAATCCTCCCCGGTGGGGCAGGTCCACCTGGGATTGGTGTTCGAACTGGCCTGCGCGTCGTCCTCGTTTGAAATCAGGGAAAAGGACAAAATGGAAGGCGCATGGGCGGACCGCGCCTCGATTGCCGCGCGTTACGGCGCGTTTGAATCATGGTCGCAAATGGTTTTTAACCGCTATATCAGGACGCGGCAAGACCTGTGAACCCTGGGGGCGTTATCGTTATCGCGGAGGATTCCCGGCCCGGGTGCGCCGTACCTGCCGCGCCTTAACGCTTCCTTTTGAACGCCCATATACGCCCTGCCCGCTTGACTTTCCCCCGGCCTGCCCACGCCGCGCTACGGCTTGGGCTTGGGTTTTGCCTCCGGCAAAACCCCGCCTCCCACGCGGCTCCTCCCCGTGGGCCTCCGCCGCCGGGGCTTACCATTCGTGGGGATGATAAGCGCCCTTCGGCTCGGTGATGTTAAACGTATCCCCCGACGGCTCGACCACATAAAAGCCCCTTTTCAGGGCATATATCTTTTCGCTCTCGCTGAAAACCACCCCCGCCATTGC
>JAITGJ010000160.1 GCA_031280705.1 Spirochaetaceae bacterium | reverse complement strand
GTAAACGCATACTCAAACCGGAGCTTCCTGGGCCCACCAACCTCCACCAGGCCCGCAGGCGCTTCGTCCCCCCCCCCCCCCGCGTGGAGGCCGAACCGGTCGGAAAGTTCCCTGACGTGGCTCCCGATAAACAGCGCGCCGTACACCGTAATCACAAAGCCCATGATGATGCCGATTGGAATCAGGAAGGACGATCCCGATGCGGCGGCCAGATAGCCAAAGTCGATGCCCAGAATGACGGTTCCGAGAGACAGGAGGGTGATAACGCCGGTAATAATCCAGCTACGGAAGTCGGGCGCGGCGGCCGGCCCTTCCCCGGCGCCGTTTTCGATGGTCTCAAAGGCCACCAGCTCCATAACACGGTTTTCCATCTCCACGCCGCAGAGGGCGGGGAAAAAATCGCTCCGCAAAAGATCCCGGGTATATTCCAGCCGGGCAATTTTTCCGGCGCAGCGGGGGCAAAACACGATATGGAAAGCCAGTTCAAGCCGGTAACGGAGGGGAAATATATGATCCCCCGCATATTCATACATCCGGTCTTCCATCAAGCGGCAGTACAGTAAATCCTTCATAACAAACTCCTCACGCGGGCGAAAACGGCTGGAAAACCGCTTTCGGCGGCGCCGTGGATGCGGCGCATTTTTTCCATTGCGAACGAACGTTTTTTAAGCGGAAGTTGTTATGAAACTGCGCCAACTTGGCGAAGTTTCAGAACAACTCTAATAGCCACCGTTATCAAACAACCCTATTATAACTCCCCGCCGCCGAAATCTTCCAGACGGCCGCGGAGCAGCTTTTTTGCCCGAAATACGTGGGACTTGATCGTGTTTACCGGGAAGCCGGTAATCGCCTCAATCTCCTGGTAGCTTCGGTCGTAAAAAAAGAACAGGTCCACGCAGACCCGGTATTTTTCGGGCAGGTCCCGTACCGCGTCCAGAACCGCTTCCCGCGCGGCGGAACGGATCACGCGCCGTTCGGGATTGTCCCCGTCAACCACCGTATCCGCTTCGGCAAGGCTCTGGTACTCTTTCCGCCGGGAAACGCTGTTCACCGCCGTATTGTAGGCAATCCGGTAGAGCCAGGTGGAAAACCGCGCGCGCCCCTCAAAATGGGCGAGGCTCCGGTACGCCTTGAGAAACACATCCTGCGCAAAGTCCGCGGCATCGTCGGGATTCCTGAAAAAACTCAGGCCCATGCCGTACACCGCCCGCTCATGACGGCGGACCAGGAAGCGAAACCGGTCTTTTTGCCCGGCGACAATCCGCGCGACCGTGGTTTCGTCGTCTTCGGGCGGTAACGCCTCTCCCGGATGGCTCCCGCTCATCGCCTCACCGGGCCTGACCGCGCCGCCTTATACCGTAGTATACGAGGAGGCCAACCCCTATGGCGAGGGGAATAATCCCCCCCAGCAGGGCATAATCCCGGCCCCGGATCAGGGCGAGGAACACGGTAAGGGTAAGCCCGATGGCAAAAAGCAGAAGCCCGGTGAGCAGACTGAACGAAAGAAGATCAAATTCGGGCCGTTTATAGTTTCCCGTTTTAATCAGCAGCATTTTCTGGCGGTGATTCCAGAGCAGGTAAAAAAACACCACCACCGCGGCCATCACAATTCCCACGATGGGAATTATCGAAACAATCACCTGGGCGGCTGTAGACCGCTGCATGAACAACTCCTTCACCCTGGACCCTGCCAAAAGCGCCGCCGAAAAAGCGGCCGCCGGTTGGGAATGGATCCGTTTAGTATATGACACCCGGCCGCGCCTTCCGGTTGCGCGGTCAGTGCGCCCTCAGGGCAACGCCGATGAGCGTCAAGTCAATCAGCGTTGCCCTGGGCCGAACCGGCCGTTTTGGGCAGCCACTGCGCGAGCGTGCCGAAAAGAACTTCCGCGTCAACAGGCTTGGCGATATGGGCGTTGATGCCCGCCGCGCGTCCGCGTTCCTGTATTTCCGCGCTGCTGTCCGCCGACAGGGAAAGTACCGGCGTGGATGCGGCCCAGGGCAGATCGAGCGCGCGGATTCCCCGTGTCGCGTCAAGGCCGTCCATGCCCGGCATGTGGATATCCATCAGCACCACATCATATTTGCTTTGGGAAAACATACGGACCGCCTCCGCGCCGTCCCGCGCGCCGTCGTAGGCCGCGCCTGAATCCTCCAAAAGCGCGAAGACAATATCCCGGTTGATATCGACATCATCCACCACGAGGATTCGCCGTCCGGAAAGATCAAACACGCCCGTCCCGGGCGCGGGCCTTTCACGTTCCGGGAGGGAGCGCTCAATGCCCAGCCGGAGATTGCACACAAACAGCGCTCCCCTGCCCGGCTCCGACTCAACCCGGATATCGCCGTTCATCATGCGGACGATACGCTTTATCAGCGAAAGACTGAGCCCGATGCCGCCGTGCTCGCGGGTAATGCTGTTGTCCGCCTGCTCAAACGCTTCCCACAGGCGTTCCTGCGCTTCCTTTGGAATGCCGATGCCGTTATCGCCCACCTCAAAATGAACGGCGCATTCATGTTCCGCCTGCTCCACAAGGCGCGCGGAGAACCGTATGGTTCCCTTTTCCGGGGTAAACTGTACCGCGTTGGAAAGCAGTTTGACAAAAATCTGGCGAAGCCGCCGCTCATCGCTTATCAGCACGGGCGGAATGGCGGGATCAATCTCCGTAATAAAACGCTGTTCTTTAACATCAGCCTTGGGCGTTATGGCGTCGATAATCTGCCGCGTTGTTTTTTCAAAATTGAACGCATATGACGAAAAAACAAATTCGCCCGTATCAATGCCGGTCATGTCAAGAATGTCATTTACCATGTTGAGCAGATATTCCGATGCTTCCCCGATTTTGCTGAAATACGGCTCCTGTTCCTTTCCGGCGCTTTTTTTCGCCATGCGCGTTACGCCGATAATGGCGTTGAGGGGGGTGCGCATTTCGTGGCTTACGCGGCTTAAAAAATCGGTTTTTGCCTTGTTGTAAAAAGCTTCCCGCGTCAGGGCGCGCTCGGTCTGTTCGTTGGCCGCAACCAAATCCCGCTGTATCTGTTTCAGTTCGCTGATGTCCCGGCCAAGCAGCCCCACGCCCAATTTTCCGCTGGGCAGGCGGGTAGAAAAGGCTGAAAACGAAAAATCACGTATCTGTCCGCCGCGCGTTTTTACGTTCATTTCAAATTTTACGACGCGTTTTTGCTGCGCGGCGACAATATAGCCCTGATTGAGGCGCTGTAAATCCTTTTCGGAAAAAATGAGCCGGAGTCCGCCTCCGAGCAGTTCCCCGGTCGAAAACCCCGAAATTTCGGAGGCCGCCGGGTTAAGGTATTCGATATTGCCCTCCTCGCCGAGGTACAGAATAATGCTGGGGGAGCTTTCCGCGATGGACGCGAGGCGCACGAGATTTTCCCGCGTATCCATCAGTTCGCTTAAATCACGGGCGTATGCGACAACACGGTTTCCGTCTTTCCATTTTATGCGTATCAGCGTTACTTCCACCGGCAGCGTGGTCCGGTCCGGCCGCAGATGTTCCCAGTTGAAAATATTTTTCCCTTCGTGGAAAGCGCGGCGTATGTGCGCCTTTGCCTGATCGGCGCTCTGGCTGCCGTCGGGCTGAAATTCCGGCGAAAGGTTGTAAAAATTTTCGAGCAGCATCTCTTTGTCCGTGCAGCCGTACAGTTCCACCGCCCGCTGGTTACAGTCAAGCACTTCGCACTCTTCGTTGAAAAAATAACAGGCAAAGGACATGGTGTCGAGCATCGCCTTCATGCGCTCTTCGCTTTCGAACGCGGCCTGTTCCTTTGCCCTTATTTCGCGCAGGTCGTGAAAATAGGCGGCGATGCGGTAGCTGTCCTTCCAGGGAACCCGCACCAGCGTTATTTCCACCGGCAGCGGTTCTCCCGAAGCGGTACGGTGCATCCACTCAAAACGTTCTCTCCCGCTTGCCAGCGCCGCGCGTATTTTTTCCACCGTCTTTTCGCGGGTAGCCGTTCCGTCCTGCTGGTATTCAGGACAGAGATCATAAAAATGATTAATATAATCCGATTTCTTGGAAAGCCCAAGCACGCGCAGCGATTCATTGTTACAGTCGATCATCACGCAGTTTTCGTCCCAGATGGAGCAGGCGATGGGCGTCGCGTCCATCATGACGCGCGTGCGCTCAATCGCTTCCATTGAACGGAGCGGCACCAGCACCGTTTTATAATCAAGCACCATCTGGATGCACATTACAACAGTGATTACCGCGATAAAGGCGATGAGCACCCGCTGCATCCGGTCGAGCAAAAGGCTTTGACGGCCGCTGATGGACAACTGGCTTTCCCGCAGGGGCTCCAGGAACGTGGATACGTCATAATCGACGCCCAAAATACCAACGACATTTCCATCGGCAATAATGGGCAGTTCCGCCGAAATCAGCCAGCCCCAGTGGTTGATGGTAGGTTCCGGGGAATAGGTAAGCTGTCCGGATTCCCATGCCTCGTCGATAAAGGCGGGGGCGCTTCCCGTCCAGACCGGCGCGCCCAGCAATTCGGCCTGGTAATCCCGCCGGATCTCCGACGACATCAAAAACACATAGCCGTCCGGGGTTTTTTCGATGTAATAAATATACGCGATATTGAAAGAACGCGCGAGGAGCGTCAGTTCCCGGGACTGGTCCCAAAACCAGTCCGTTCCGGCTTCCCGCCTGAGGCGTTCCCGGTCCCGTAAAACGGGAAATTTCTGTTCAACATACCGCGCCATCGCGCCGAGGGTGTCCTGATTCAGGCGGTCAATATACCGCGTGAATGTTTCGCTCGCTATTCTGCTGTGCTCCACGGTCAGATCGCGGAACCGCCCGTAAAACGCGACTCCCGCGATTATGGTTGCGATAAACCCGATGCCGGTAAGGAGCGTCAGGGATCGAAGCTGTAAATTTTTCATAAATTATCACTCCACCGGCGGAAATCCGCCCCGTACTTCCGCCGTAACACGCTCATGACAATATACCACAAAAGCAGGAAGGCAAACACGAAAACGGAGCGGTTTCCGGACGGCGCTCAATTGTTGATGATAAAGGCGTTAAAAACGAGCGGGGAGCTTCCCGTATTTTTTACGCGGTGGGACGCGCCGCCGCCGGTGATCATCACGTCGCCTTTGGCAACGGGGACCTCCGTTCCGTCGTCGTTTACCACGCCGCTCCCTTCCAAAAAGACAAACACTTCGGTTTCCGTATGATGCGCGTGCGGCCCGATGCCGGTTCCCGGCTCCAGCGTCATGTTCGCCGCCATTTTGACGTGGGGTACGGTTTCCGCTTCAATAAAGTGAAGCAATTTGACGGCGCCCTCGCCGCCCCGCATATTTTCGCGGGTTTCCGCCCGCATCCGGTCTGGATGAATTACCATGACAGCCTCCTTTGTCAAGAATAATTTACGGGCGGGATTATTGCAAAAAAAAACGCGCGGAGGAATAATACCGGTATGGAACATGATGCGCGCTTACGAACGAACCTTGCGCGGCGGGAGGCGGCGCGGCGCGGCGCGGCCCCGTCGCCCCCTGCCGCGGCGGAAAACGTTCCGGAACGCTCCGCAAAAAAAACACCGTCCCGCGTCCTTGTCGTCATCTGGCGCGCGCTCCTTGGACTTGCGCTTTTTCTCGCGCTTGTGCTTGCCGCGGGGAGCCTGTACGGTCTTTTGCGCCCGCCCGTTCCCCCCGCAGCCGAAACGGAAAACGGGGAACGGGTTTTTACGGAGACCGGCCAGGTCCGCGCCGTTACGTCCGGGCCGGAAGCGGCCACGGTGATTGTGTCCATCGCCTTCCCCTACCCCGCTTCCGACAGGGAATTTTCCGGTGAACTTTCCGCGCGGGCCGGGGACTTCCGCACGGCGGCGGCGGCGTACTTCGGCTCCCTTTCCGCGGCGCGGCTCCGGGAAACCCCGGAAGACGCCGTCAAGACCGAACTTCTGGCCCGGTTTAACGCCCTCCTCCGCCTCGGGCAAATCGAAAAACTCTACTTTAGCGACTATCTGATTCTTGAATAGCGCCCACGGCAGCGGGCGCCATCCATAATGAGGCCGCGCCGGCCTGATTGACCCGCTCCCCGCGCCCGGGGGGGGGGGGGATAATCGTCTTTTACTTTTTGGCCAAATACGGTACCATGGGGCCCATACATCGCGTAAAGAGACTTAACGTCAAGGGAGGCTTGATGAGGATTACAACCCGCGGCAGATACGCGCTCCGGGCAACGCTGGCGCTGGCGCGGCTTGGAGAGGACCATAAAAATATGTCGGTTTCCATAGGCGTCCTCTCGGAACAGGAAAATATCTCTTCGATTTTTCTTGAGCAAATTTTCTTCAAGCTGCGAAAGGCGGGACTGGTTACTTCCGTGCGCGGCCCCGGCGGCGGGTTTTATTTTGCCCGGCCCCTGGATCAGCTTTCCATCCGGGATATTCTTGCCGCCGCCGGGGAGGAGCTTGATTTTGTGGCCTGCGACAAACAAACGCGGGATTGTGACCGTATCGGCTCCTGCCTTGCCCACTCCATCTGGAACGATGTAACCAAACTGATAAACGATTATTTTAGCAAAGTAACGCTGGCCGAAATTATGGAAAAACACCGGGTATTCGACCCGGCCGGCGGCGGCGAAGAGGACGACAAAAGGACCGCGCCATGACAGAAAACAACGGGACGGGAGAAGCGTACCGGAAACTTACCTCGGTTTTGAAGCGGGCCTCCCGCGGCGTTACCGTGGCGGACGCGGTGGCAAAAAGCGCCCTGCCGCTTGAAACCGTGCGGGAACTTCTGCCCCGCGCGGCGGATGAATTTTCCGGGCGGCTCCAGGTTACGGCTTCCGGGGAAATCCTCTATTCGTTTCCTCACGGATTCACCAGCCGTTACCGGGGATTCCGGGCCCGCGCGGAACGGGCGCTCTACGCTTTGGGCACGGGGCTCAAGGCCGCCGGGGCGCTCCTCTTCAAAGTCTGGATCATGGTAATGCTGGTGGGGTATTTCGCCCTGTTTATGCTCCTCGCCCTGGGCACACTGATGCTTTCCGTGGCGGGCGGTTCGGGCCGGGACCGGCGGCGGGGCGGCGGCGCGTTTTTCGTATCGGGCATTTTCGACACGATTATCCGCATCTGGTTTTATTCGGAACTCCTTAAACCCGCGGGCAGACGTTATGCGGAAAGCCGGAAGCGGCCCCTTCACCGGGCCATCTTTTCATTCGTGTTCGGCGACGGGGACCCCAACGTCCGCGGGGAAGAACAGGAAAAAAAGGCGGTCATTGCCTTTATTCAGGCGCGGCGCGGGGTCATTTCCATGCCGGAATTCGCCGCCATAACGGGGTACTCTTTTCAGGAAGCCGAAGAACGGATCACCGCCTACTGCGTTGAGTTTGGCGGGAGCCCGGAAGTTACCGGGGAGGGCACCATTGTCTATCGCTTTGACGAACTGCTCCGCCGCGCGGATACAAAGGACCGTTCCTTTGGCGGCGCGCTGTCCGGTCCCCTGAAGCGGCCCGCGCTTTTTTCCTCCAACGAGAAAAAGCTCAACGTCTGGTTCAGCGTCATTAACGCCGCGAATCTGCTGTTCGGCGGCTATTTCTTTTCAAGCGCCCTCCGCTTTGGGGAAATCGTAACCCAAAAACAGTTTGACGCGGCGTCGTATTTTTACGGCGTGGTTTATGTGATGTCCGCACAATTACTGCGCGATCCGCTCGGGGTCATCACCATTGCCCTCGGCCTTGTGCCGATTGTTTTTTCGGTGCTTTTCTGGCTCATTCCGGGACTCCGCTTTCTCCGCCTCAAAAAAGACAACGAACAGATTACGTTCGAAAATTTCCGCAAGGAAAGTTATGTCCGTATATGGGACAGCCCCGGCGGGGTGGACCCGGCGGAATTCTCCCCGGCGGCGGCCGAATGCCGCCCAAAGAACCTCCCGGCCGCCCAGGATCAGGTGATAAAAGAAGCCGGCGTGGTCTGGACGCCGGAAATTACCGTGGACGGAAACGGAAAAACCCGCTACACCTTCGCGGATCTGGAGCGGGAAAAGCGCGCCCTGGAAGCGTACCGCTCAACCGTTGACCTTGCGGCCGCCGCGCCGGGCAGGATCATCTTCGACAGTGAGGGCGGAGAACCGGTCTAAGCGCCTGTTCAAAATCTGGAATTTTGGCGTTACAAAAGCCAAAATCTACCTTGCAGGCTCCAAAAAAGCCCGAAAATCGGGATTTTTTGCGGTCTATTGACCGCAAAAATCCGCAATTTGCACAGGCTCTAGGGCGTCTCCCATCGCAGATGCGGATACCCGTCCCCGCCCATTTCCCACACATCGGCAAAGTCCCAGCCCGCGAATGCGCTTTGCCCCGGTTTAGGGTCCACCCCATACAGGGCGTAACAGTCCCCCGGCATACTACCCGCGATAACGCCGCCGCTCTGACCGTTCCCCGAAAAAAGGGAAACCGCCGCAGCCGAATAACAGCGGCTTACCGTGCTGGCTATATTCTGCCCCACCACGCCTCCGGCCATCGCGTAGCCCTTGACCTCCCCCCTGGAATAGCAGTCTTCTATCCTGCCTCCTTTGGAGTTGTACCCCGCAACGCCCCCGGTATATTCCTCAGGCGCTATGCCCCCAACACCGTCAACCTGCTGGTCTCCGGTAACCGCCTGGCTGTTCCCTTCTACCGTCCCCTCAAAATAACATTGGGAAACCAGGGCCTCGTAATAATTGTAGCCCGTTACGCCGCCGATATAGGGCCAGGGGCTGCTTGTCCCGTCAAGGGAAAGCGTCCCCGTGGCGTAACACCGCTCTATCTTTGAGCCACGCCCGGCGATACAGCCCGCCACGCCGCCCACAAAGGTCCAGAAATGTTTTGCCCGGGCGGTGATGTTTCCGTTAAAAGACGAATCGATAATATAGCCGTGGTAGTCAAGGCTCATGCTGTACCAGCCGCCCCCGGCAACGCCCCC
>JAITGJ010000226.1 GCA_031280705.1 Spirochaetaceae bacterium | reverse complement strand
GCCATCGGGCCGCAGAAGCGCTTCATACAGTTCCGCGCCGGTTCTGGTGTCAAGGGTAACCGTAACGCCGCCGTATTCGGCCTCAAATTCGCTGATAAGGGAAAGAAGGGCGTGCGGCTCAAGTTCATTTTCCCAGTGCTGGAGAAATACCAGGTTCCGGCCGGCAAAACGCGCGGCGTCTTTCCCCAGCGCGGACAGCGAGACGGCAAGCGCCACGGCAAGCAGGACGCTTCCGGCGGCGCGTCCGGCCGCGTCCGGGTGTTCCCGGCATTTTTGTATGATTCCGGTTTTCATGCCCGCTTCTCCGCGCGCGCCGCATAACGGTTTCCCACCGTGCGGAATATTTCCGCCGCAATGTCATCAGGGCTTTTCCCGCCGGCCTCCACCGTAAGGGCGGCGCGGCAACGGTACGCCTTGCTCCGCCGTTCGTGAAGGGCGCGGTGGACGGCTTCCGGGTTTTCCGTATCGAGAAACGGCGGAAGGCCGTCTTTTTCCGCGCTTTTTTTGATGCGTTCCCACGCCGTTTCCGGCGAAACAGCAAGGTATACGATAAAGACGGCCCCCTTTTCCAGAAGCGCCATTGCCGCCGGATTATCGCAGACGCCGCCGCCCGCGGCGACAACGCCGTCTTTTTCCGTACCCTGTGCGCGGTCCATAATTGCCGCGAGGGCCCGCGCTTCGGCGGCGTGAAATATTTGAATCCCTTCCCGGTAGAGGGCGCGGGGCGTTTTTCCGGTTTCCGCTTCCATTGCGCCGTCAAGGTCCGTAAACGTTCCCGCAAGGCGGCGGGCGAGAAGCGTTCCCGCCGTTGATTTTCCCGCGTGTTTGGGCCCGGTCAGGATGATAAGCATGGCAATAGCGTAGCAGAATCGCTAAACTTGTGCTATATGACGGGTCTTTGGATATTGCCGGTTCTGATTTTCGTTTCCGCGCTGCCGGTTATCGCGGCGTGGGTGTGGTTTACGGTTGATCGTATTCCCGTGCCGCTTCCGTTTTTCCTTGTTTCCCTCCTTGCCGGCATTGCCGCGCTGCCCCTTGCGGGCCTTTTACAGTCATTGTTTTCGCCGCCTGTGGCGGCGGGCATGGGGGGCCTTTTACTCCGGCTGTTTCTGCAAATCGCCCTTACCGAAGAAGCGGGGCGGCTGGTAATTTTTGTGGCGCTTTATATTGTGGCGCGGCGTTTTTCCTGCCCCGTGGACGAAACCCGGGCCGCCGCCGCGGGCCTTGTTGCCGGGCTGGGCTTTGCCATTATCGAAACAGCCTCCTATGGTTCTTCCCGGCTCGGCATTGCCCTGCTCCGCGCGTTTACGGCGGCCCCTATACACGGCGCCGCGGGAAGCCGGGTTGCCGCGGCGGTGTTCCTGATGCCCGCGCGGCCTTTTGCCTCGGTTTCCCGCTTCCTCGGCGCGGTTTTTATACACGGGATTTATAACCTGATGGTGATACGGCCCGGCATTCCGGTTTTTCTCCCGGTGGTCCTTGTCGCCGCGGCTCTGCTCCCCGTCCTGCGGACGATCCGGGCGGGACGGAACAGGGCCTTCCCAAAAGGCGGTGGCGCGCCGCCTGATTGAGACAAACGGCGCTTGACACTTTTACGCCGGTCTGGTATATTGGTGATACGACGCAGGGTAGAGCAGTTGGCAGCTCGTCGGGCTCATAACCCGGAGGTCAGAGGTTCGAGTCCTCTCCCTGCTAAACGGAAAAGCCGCCTTTGGGCGGCTTTTTGTTTGCCCGCGCGCGCCGCCCCGCGCCCTCTCGCCGGGCGTTCCTAACCCTGATTTGTCTTCCATGCCATTCCCCCTGGATCTGGCGCGGGCGGTTTTCAAAGTGCGGTAGAACGATGAACGGGCGCGGCTGGCAATGGGCACGGGACTGCGGGCCGGTGAAATATAGGGGCTGCGGGTACAGGATGTGGGACAAGACATGGACGGCTATGTGTGTGGAAGGATATACGAGAAACTGGATGTAAAGAAGAACCCGCCAGCATAATCAGCCAGAAAAAAGAAACAGAATCCCCTGGTTCTTGACCTTATCCAATAGCGATAGGGAACCTCTAAAAACCGGTTGTTTTCAGAGGTTCCCTTGCGGTTTCTCGCCCTATGGGCTGCGAAACACGCATTCTTAAGCGGTTCATCTCTAAAAACTGAAGTTTTTAGAGATGCCCGATAAATAATTCCTCCATAAGTTTATGTTCTATACATGGCTTTAGGAGGAAAGGATGAGTATCTGAAACGGCAGGGAACCACAATTTAGAGTTTGGAGGTCATTCACAAAAGCCATGGGTTATTTGACTGTAGGAGCAGCGATCACTACGGGCCCGGCCGGAGTGAAAATCTGGTAAGACCGGAAATACCGGAGCAACCAATATTCTTATGATACCGAATGCAGCATGGCCTCCCGCAAAATGGCGTTCATGCGGGTCTGGTAGCCTTTACCGCTGCTCTGCAGCCATTCAATGACATCAGCGTCAAGGCGGACATTGACGGTCTTTTTTATGGGCTTATAGTTTTGCATAATACCCCGCAGATGAGAGGGCTTAAAGTCTTTCATCTGATCTTCTGTTAAAACCGGACAATCCGAAAAGTCCGTGTTTTTGAACGCCTTAATCTCTGCCGCTATCCGTACTTTTTCTGTAGAGGTCATAGTATAATTTCTCCTCATGCGATTCTGCTTCTCGTGCCGTGATAAGGTGTATGTCGTCCCCTTGTTCTGTGAAGACCACAAACAGAACCACATTATGAAAAACGCCCAAACCGATATAGCGCTCCTCATTCAAAGATGAATGTGCCGCATCATACCAGTCTATCAAATATGGATCGTCAAAAACTCCACAATATCCGAAAGGTAAAAGCCATGTTTCTGTTTATTAAGCCGGTTCTTTTCTTCTGTCCACGAAAACATTGGTTTTCCTTTCTATAACATAATTGTATGGCCGGTTTATATGGCTTGTCAATATATGGGGCAATGACCATATAAAACAGCATAGAAAAATGAAAAACTACGCCGCCTTTGGGCGGCTTTTTGTTTGCCCGCGCACACGCCGCCCCGCGCCCTCTCGCCGGGTGTTCCCGCATGGCGTTCCCTGCGCGGCGCCCGCGCGCGGGCTGTCCCGTCCTCACGGTTACGGCCGCGCGGTAGACACCACGCTTTCCAGGAACGCTTTGACTTCTTCCCGGGAAACGCCGGCGCCGCCTTTCGCGTCAAGCTTTTTGTCTCCCGCGCGGAAGGCCGGGACAAACCAGACGCCCTGCTCCTCATAGGCAAGATCGTTGTTGGCGTTCACCTGCGCGGCATATGTTCCCGATGCGAGGATGCGGCGGAAGGCGGCGGCGTCCACCACGCCGCTTACTATGGCGGTGAGCACGTCCGCGTCCTCAACATTCCGCCTTTCAGCCGCGACTGCCTGAAACAGGGCCGCGTGAAAGGCGGGCATATCGGCGTTGAGTTCCCGCGCGATATAGTAACTCTGGACGCACAGGTCTGTGTGGGGCGGGTGATGTTCGGGCCGGGGGTGAGACTCCACCGGTATCCATTCAATCTCCACCCCCGGATACGCGGGGAGCAGTTCGAGCAGGGTCTCGTAACCGCGTTTACAGAACGGACACTCATAATCGTAAAAAAGCTGAAATCGCGCCATTGTGCGCCTCCGGAACAGGGGATACGCCGCGGGGCGGCGTGTTATATCTATACTACCACACTACCCACCCCCCGTACAAATCCGCATGGATGCGTGCCCAAACCGCATAGCGGTTTGGGCTTGGGTTTTGCCAGA
>JAITGJ010000186.1 GCA_031280705.1 Spirochaetaceae bacterium | reverse complement strand
TTCCGCTCATGCCCGCGGGCGCGGGGATGGCCACCGCTATCCACGACGCGCCGTTGTTGTATTCAACGCCGGTGATGATGGAAAGCGCGGACTTATTGATCACATGCAAAAATCCTTCGTCCTCGGAAAGCACGTCGCCGGGATTCGCGTTGCCTGAAAGATCCGCGTCAGGCGGCGGGAGCCACTGCGTTTCAAGCGAGCCATTGCCGGAGTTGGTTTTGTAAAAATAAACCGTGGCGGCGCTGCCTTCGCTTACCATCACGTCGTTTATCGAAACCGAAAAACCCGCGCCATAGATCAGGGAGATTTTCCCGAGGCCGGAAGGGAGCGTGACGGAACGCTGATTGCTCTTTTCAGGCCCCGGTTCCCGAACCGGCGCGCTGTCCTGTCCGGAAAGCGGGGTAAAGCTTACCCGGTGGACCATAAAGTCGCGGGTAAGATTTTTGATAATGAGGCGGCCCTCGCCGGGTAATATTTCGCCGCCGCCGGTGGACCCCTGGGTGCTCCCATAGGACGGAAGCCCAATGGGGTTAAGGCACGCGGCAAGGGCAAGCGTAATGGCGCCCAGCATTGCCAATAACAAAAATTTCTTCACACTAGACAGATTCATGTGAGACTCCTTGTAAGAGAATGGTTTTTGGGGGTGCGGCAACGCCGCACGGGAAATACATAACCGGTGGAACGTTCGGTTTTTTTGCGTAAAAAACGTCTGTTTCAGGCTGAGGAAAGAAAATTTTTTTCGTATGTAAATCGTTATATAATAAATATTTTTCGCGTGTATTTAATAAGGGGGGGGGGGGGGCAATGGTACGCGAAAATTCGCCGTTTCCGGCGGCACCGTTCCCGGTGATGCCGCTTATGGGCGGGACGGTTTTCTTCGCGCTGGAAGGCATCTTGTGCTCCATAAGATTAAGTATTGTTCATAAGAACAGCGTTTGCAAGCATAACAGCGAAAAAACTGTAGTTTTTTCGCTGATTCCGCCGCTTTTATCCCTTGCCGTCCGGACAAACCGGCTCCGAAGCCAATCCCCCGGCGCCTGACGTGCCGGCTGGAAAACCTACCTACCGGTCGGTATATTAATCTCTACAACACTCACGGAGCGTCCCGGCGGCCCCCGCCCTGACGGGTCCCCGCCCCGGCAACCCCTGGCGGGACCCTGCCCAACGGCCTACCGACCGGTAGGCCGTTGGGCAAGGCAGCGCTTACTACGGGACCTGTTTGAACGAGACCCGCACCCTAATCCGGTCCTCGCCGGGCAGTTTTCCGGTATTGGCAATCATGCCGTCAGTCGTTATCCAGTTCTGGTATTCGGGAAGGTACCACCGGCGGATACGGTAAATACGGGTACTGGTTGGATTGTTGAATCCCACCGTATTGGTGCTGGTGGACACATAATCGTTAAAACTTATGCCCGTTCCCTGGTTATTGACATCATGGATATCAATGGGGGGATCGGCGGAGGGGCTGAACCCTTCAAAAGTATAGCCGTTTTTGGCCTGTAGGGTTAACTCCAGGGTATAATACCCCCTCGGTAAAGCGGTGGAACCGTGGAGACTACCGGATACCGTTGCCGTGCCGCCGTTAAAAGCGGTCCACAGCACAGACGGCCCGCCGCCGGAAGAACGCCCGTATAATTTCCAGTCGCTGGTGTTGATACGCGCGGGATAGCTGTCATACTTCTGGCCGTTATCCCGGTCCCAGTCGCTGTAGTAGTGCATGCCAATCATTACCGAAGATTCAATGGGCCGGGTGTCATTGGGGTTAAAAAACCAGCGGGCTTCGTAAACTTCGTACTGTGTCCAGTTGGCATTGGCAGGGTCTATATACGTGCCCAAATTGGTACTGGAGAGTATCGAGCCGATTTTCATGGCAAGGGAGCTATCGGTAACAGTAGCTTTCCCGCTGTTACGGACCAGATTTTCGCTCAAAAGGCTGACGCTGGGCCACTTCCACTGCAAATTAACCGTACGCGCCGCTTCCGCCGCAATGTGGAGATCAAAAAACCAGTGCTGGTTCCGTCCGTACCACTTGTTGGACGCCGCGCCGTCCCCTGCCGGATTACGCACGCGCACGCCGTACACGCCCGGCGGGAGCACCACCTCCAGTTTTTGTCCGGGCATCAGGCCGGCGTGGTTTTCGTAGACGATAAACCGGTCCGGCACGCCGCTCCATACGTCCTTTGTTGACGATTGCGGCGCGACTGCGGTCCGGTTTGACTGCACAATATTGTACACAAACGCCGCGGAAACGGCCGTTTCACTTTCGCTTCCCGCCACAAACTGAATTGACGAAATGGGGCCGGAATCACCGTACAGGCCGCCGGTATTTCCCATGTGCTGGAGGCTGATTTTTACCGCGCCTGTGGGAGTGTCGCGGTCCGGCACGCCCTGCACGTATGGATCGAAGTTGTACACTTTGGTCCCGCCGCCCGCAATAAAGATATTTCCGCAGTCATAGGTGATGCGTTTTTCGTTGATTTGCAGGCCGCCGGCCTGATGCGCGGGAGACGCCGTGTAGTACTGCCAGTGATACGAACCGCCCACGATGAGCAGTTTGTACGCGCCTTCGGGAATGCCGCCGAACGTGTGGTATTCTCCTTTCGAGATAAACGGTTCCCCCTCGTAACCGGCAGCGCCGTTGTAATTGAGCTGGTTGCTTGTAGGCGCTTTGGGGTAGAGCGCATGGGCGGGCGGCACATAATCCTGCCACGCTCCGGGACCGGTTTCTTGGTAAAGGTAGATCTTGAAAATCTTGAACGGCAGTTGGCCCGCGTAGCGGTTGTACACAGTGAGCGCCCCGTCTGCGGCGCTTCCGCCGCCGCCCGCGCCGCCTTCCGTGGTCTTTGACGAATCCTCCATAATAAAGACTTCGCTGATAGTCTCGTCAATGATACGCGCCACGGCCTCGTAGTACTCGTTTACGGCCACATAGCACTGCACGATATAGTCCCGCTGCGCGCCGGGGAGGTCTCCCGCGCGGAGAATACGGACCTGCGATCCGCCGTCCTGCGGGATGGGCGTTGAGAGATCGATATCTTCCGGGGCGTAACCGGTTGCCTGCGTGCGGACAACAATCCGCGTAATCGGATCATGCGGAAGTTTGTTCACAATGCGCAGCGATCCAAACCCGGACGGCGGCCGATCCGTGAGGAGGGAATCCGTGTAGTCAACGGTTACGGTTTGCCCGGCAATCACTGTTTTGGACACGGCTACGCTGGGGATGTCCTTTCCCAAAAGCCGGAAACGGATTGCCCAGCTTCCGCGCGGCAAAATCAGGTCCGGCGCGGAACCCTGCCCCGCCGCGATATTCCCGCTCATGCCCGCGGGCGCGGGGATAGCCGCCGCGATCCAGGTTGCGCCGTTGTTGTACTCAACCCCGGTGATGATGGAAACCTGGGATTTGTTGATCACATGCAGAAAGCCTTCGTCATCTGAAAGCACATCGCCGGGGTTGGCGTTGCCGGAAAGGTCCGCGTCCGTGGGCGGGAGCCACTGCGTTTCAAGCGAGCCGCGCCCGGAAGTGGTCTTGTAAAAATAGACCGTGGCGGCGTTTCCCTCGGTTATCATCACGTCATTAATCGAGGTTGTGTAACCCGTGCCATAAATCAGGGTAATTTTCCAGAGGCCGGAGGGGAGCGGCACCGAACGCTGGTTGCTTTTTTCAGGCCCCGGCTCCAGGTCTGGCGCGCTGTCCTGCCCGGAAAGCGGGGTAAAACTCACCTTGTGGATCACGAGATCGCGGGTGAGGTTTTTGATGATGAGGCGGCCCTCGCCGGGCAGAATATTACCGCCGCCGGTGGACCCCTGGGTACTCCCATAGGACGGAAGGCCGATGGGGTTGAGGCACGCGGCAAGGGCGAGCGTGATGGC
>JAITGJ010000147.1 GCA_031280705.1 Spirochaetaceae bacterium | reverse complement strand
CAAAGACACGCAAACGGCCCCCGCGCTCGCCATGGTGCTTTCCGAACACCGCCCCGGCGCGGAAAAGGGGGAAATTGCCGATCTTGCCGGGCCGTCTGTGGCCGCGGCCTTCCGCGCCCTGGCCCAGGGCATTCTGGCCTCCGAGGCGGGCCGCCCCTGGCAGAGTTATACATTTTCATCAGACCTTGCCGAGGACCGGGAATTCGCCGCCTTCATTTTCAAAACCATTGACGAGGGCGGAAAACGCGCCTCGGGAAAGTGGCACAAATACGGGCGTTTTCCCCTCTTTGGCGGCGCCCGCGCCGGGGGACGGTAGCCTCATCACCGGCTGCCGGAGGAAAAGTACCGCACCCCCGCCTCAAAGATCCGCTGTTCCAGATTTCCGGGAATGTTGATGTGGACAAAGGGTCCCCGCCGCTCCGAATGGGCCATTTTGCCCACAATTCTGCCGTCAGGGCTTGAGAGGGCCTCTATCGCGTAATCCGATCCGTTGGGGTTATCCGGCTCCACGCGGGCCGTTTCGCCGGAGGAGTCCGCGTAGCAGGCCGCTACCTGCCCCGCGGCAAACAGCGCTTCAGCCTCTTCTTCCCGTATCACGAGGCGGCCCTCCCCGTGGCTGACCGGCAGCGTGTGCACCGCGCCTTCTTCCTCCAGCGCGAACCAGGGGGAAAGGCGCGATACGATCCGCGTATGGACCATCCGCGAAACATGGCGGCCCACCCGGTTAGCGGCAAGCGTTGGCGCGCCGCTTTGCGGGGCGATAATTTTACCGTACGGTACCAGCCCAAGCTTGATCAGCGCCTGAAAGCCGTTGCAAATCCCCAGCATAAGGCCGTCCCGCCGTTCAAGGAATGCCATGAGCGCGTCCATAAGCGCGGGAGAACGAAATACATTGGCGATGAATTTTCCCGAACCGTCCGGTTCGTCCCCCGCGCTAAAACCGCCGGAAAGCGCCACTATTTCCGCGCCGGAAATTGCGCGGGAAAGGACGCGGATCGATTCTTCCCGGCCGGGCGCGTCCCGGTTCCTGAACACGATAAGGCGCGTCCGCGCCCCCGCTTCGCGGAAAACCCGCTCCATGTCCCATTCGCAGTTGGTGCCGGGAAATACGGGAAGAATGACGAGGGGCCGGGCGATTCCGCGCCGGGGAGCGCCGGTTTTTTCACGCGGCGTAGCGCGGACCGGGGCGGCGGGAGGGTCCCCGCGCCGCATGGGGAACGCACCGCCGCCCGTTACCGGGTAACCCGTTACCGGGTACACTTCAGCGAGGGCGCTTTCGTAGGCCGCCCTGAGTTCGGCAAGGGCGATTTCCGCCCGGGGAGAAGTACCGTTCCCGGTATCGCCGGGGCCGGCGATGACGCGAAACACCGCCTCCGGGACGGTCCGCGCGGCGAGGACCGCGCCGTACTCCTCTGGGTGAAACCCGGCGGCCCGTTCTCCGTCAAGCTCAAGAAGCACCGATCCCTGCCGGAAATCATCCTCCACAGCGGAAAAAGAGGCGGCGTATGCCTCGACGCCGGTCATATTTCCAAACGCCATGATCGCAAGCGACACGGCGGCGCCTCCCGGCCCCACCGGATACGCGGAACGCACCCAGCCCCGCCGGGAAAGGTCCGCGATGGTCCGCATATTCCGCCTGAAACAGTCCCATTCGCGCGCGCCCGTTTGCGGAAGCAACACGACGGGGTTCCCCTCCGGGCCGCCCGCCGGAAAGGAACGGGACAGCGCGCCCGAACGGACACACGCGGCGCGCGCCGTTCCCGCGGCAAAGGCTGCCAGGGTGGGCGGCACCGTAAGGGAGACGCCCCGTTCCGCGTCACGGTAATTCCCCGACATGGAGTCTTTTCCCCCAATGGCGGGAACCCCAAGCTCAAGCTGGGCCTCAAGCGCCCCAAGAAGCGCCGCGGCGGGCTTGCCCCAGGATTCAGGGCTTTCGGCCCTTGCAAAATACTCCTGGAACGAAAGCCGCGCGGTAAAGGGATCCCCGCCAAGGCAGGCGAATTTGGCGAGCGCCTCACGGATCGCCCCCTTCGCGCCCCGGTACGGACTCCGCGCGGCAAGATCCGGATCATACCCAAAAGTGAAAAGGCCCGCCGTAACCGTCCGTTTTTCCCGGGAGGGGATAAGCGCGGCCAGGCCGCATTCGCTCGTGCCCTGCGTCTGGCCGCCAAAGGGAAACAGCACCGATGACGCGCCGATGGAGCCGTCGAACCGTTCCTGAAGTCCCCGCCGGCTCCCGCTCCTCAAGCCCGAAAGCTCCTCTTTAAGCCGCTCAATTATCGCCAACAATTGTGCCGCCATATTTGGCGATGCCATTGTTGGCGCCGCCGCCATATTTGGCGATGCCTGCGGCCCGGGCGTAATTCGCGCCGAGGCGCTCCGCTTCGCCCCGGCGGTATCAAGAAAACGCCGCGCAAGATCGGCAATGGGCTTTCCCTGCCAAAACATTCTAAGCCGCGCGGCGGGATCACCGTCCGGGGCCGTTACCCGGGCGATGATCACCGCGCTCAGGTTTTCCTTTTCCGCCTCCCGGATAAACGCCGCCGCGTCATCCGGGGCTGTTACCACGGCCATGCGCTCCTGCGACTCGCTTAGGGCGATTTCCGTCCCGTCAAGACCCGCGTACTTTTTCGGCGCCGCGTCCAGATCGATATCGAGCCCGCCCGCAAGTTCCCCCACAGCCACGGCGACGCCCCCCGCGCCAAAATCGTTGCAGCGCTTAATCAGCGCGACGGCCGCGCGGCGGCGAAAGAGCCGCTGGAGTTTCCGCTCTTCAACGGCGTTGCCCTTCTGCACTTCCGCGCCGGACATTTCGACCGATTCCCCGGTGTGCGCCTTTGAGGAACCGGTGGCCCCGCCGATACCGTCCCGTCCTGTCGCCCCGCCCACCAAAATGACGGCGTCCCCCGGCGCGGGTTCCTCCCGGCGCACCCAGGATTGGGGAACCGCGCCCATAACCGCGCCAAGTTCCAGCCGTTTCGCCAGAAAACCGGGATGGTACACTTCCGCGACCTGTCCGGTGGCAAGGCCGATCTGGTTCCCGTACCCGGCATAACCCGCCGCGGCCTCCCGCGCGATTTTTACCTGCGGGAGTTTTCCCGGCAGCGTTTCTTCAAGGCGCGCGCGGGGACTGGCGGCGCCCGATACCCGCATGGCGGCAAACACAAAGGCCCGGCCCGAAAGGGGATCCCGGATCGCGCCGCCAAGGCAGGTTGCCGCGCCGCCAAACGGTTCGATTTCTGACGGGTGGTTGTGGGTCTCGTTCTTAAACAAAAGCAGCCACGGCTCCACCGATCCATCTTCAAACGAAACGGTTATTTTGATCGTACAGGCGTTTACCTCTTTCGATTCATCAAGGTCGCCGAGGAGTCCCCGCTTTTTGAGCGCCTTCGCGCCGATGGTTGCCATATCCATCAAGGTCCGCTCATGGACCGCGGCGTCCGCGCCGTACACTTCTTCCCGCGCTTTTTCGTAGTACGCAAGGGCGCGGCGGAGGGCGGCGGCGTCACCGTCTTCCCCGCCGTCAATATGAATATCGCTTAATCCGGTGGTAAAGGTGGTGTGGCGGCAGTGATCCGACCAATACGTGTCGAGCATACGAAGCTCCGTAAGCGTGGGGTCCCGCCCTTCCGACAGAAAATAATCCCGGCAAAACGCGATATCGCCGTCTGTCATGACAAGCCCGAACCGTTCCCGGAGCGCGGCGCGGCCCGCCCCGTCGAGCGACAGAAATCCTGTCAAAACCGGAATGCCGGAAGCCGCCCCGGCGTCCTCCTCAAGCGAACGGGGAAGGTCCCGCTGCGCCTCGCGGGAATCTACGGGGTTAATCAGGTAGCGTTTCACCGCGTCAAGGGCTTCCGCGTCAAGGGCCTTCTCCCCCGGCGAGAGGATGTATACCCGCGCGGTACGCACGCGGGGCCGTATCCCGGTTACCAGTTCCGCGCACTGTTCCGCGGAATCCGCCCGCTGATCGTACTGCCCCGGCAGATATTCGACGGCAAAACACCGGTCCCCCGCCTCCGCCGGTTCTTCAGCGCAAAAATAAACCGTGTCACTCTGCGGCTCGGAAAGCGCCATTTCCACCACGCGATGGAAGCGCTCCCCGTCAAGGCGGCCCACATCATAGCGGTTGAGGAGCCGGACGCTCCGCAGTTCCGCGAGGCACGGATAGCGCACGCCCATAAAGGCGGCAATATCCGCGCGGAGGCCCCGGGCCTCCCCGTCAAATCCGTTTTTTTTCTCCACAAAAACCCGCTGTATGGTTTCCCGCACCGGCTGCTCCTCCGTTCAGTGTACCGGGAAGGCGCGGAGGGAACAAGAAGCACGGCGCGGACGAGCGGCGGGCGGCGTTAAAGCCGGATAGAGCGGCCGGCAAGCGTGCCCAGGGTACCGGCGCGTCCGTTGACAGCGCCAGGGGTTCGTGTAAAAATAAACAACCGGCATGGAAGGAAAATAAATTGCAGCAAAATGATACGATTGCGGACCAGCTCAGGCGCGAACAGGACGCCGTGAACGCTTTAGTGCGCTTTTTTGGCGAGGATCACGATTTTGACCGGGTCATCTATACGGACTGGACGGCAAAGGATGTCTTCGCGCATCTTGTGATGTGGCACGAAAGTTTCGCGCATATCATTCTTGCCATCATACAGGGGGAAAAGCCAACACTGTTACCGGGCCTCCTGCACGAAATCAACGAAAACGGAGTAAAAGAATACAAAAAATACCGCATTGATGAATTACTGAAAAAAATGAAAACGGCGCAGGAAATCATAGAGAGGAACATCGGCAGCGAAAAAATAGGATTAATTCCCTACCGCAAAGACAGCAAACGAATTTATTCGCGGGAAAAGCATCTGGAAATCGTCTGTCAACACATAACAGGACATTTCGCTCATATACTGAAAAAGTATACCTGATGGCGTCCAGACATAACCGCACGCCAGGCGCGCGCCATTTTTTTAGCGGAATTTGTTCGGAGACGCCAGTTTGGCGACGCCAGTTTGGCGAGGTTTCCGAACAACGTTCCGGCTGTTTACGGCGTTTTGCCGGCCCGGATAAGGGCTTTGCGCAGCATCGCTTCCAGAGGAAACGCAACATCGCCAACT
>JAITGJ010000081.1 GCA_031280705.1 Spirochaetaceae bacterium | reverse complement strand
CGGCGGGTTTCCCCCCGCCGCTCTTACATTGTTCATTGCTCATTACTCATTGAAAAAGGGGGGAAGTCTCCCCCCACGCTCCAGCCGCCGCTGCACGGCGTCTTACGCTACCCCCCTCTCCTGGGGGCTCCGCCCCCAAACCCCCGCTTCCGCCCAACACCTATTTTCTCGCATGGACCACGACGCCGTGGACGCTGCCGTCAAACCTCGCCCTTGCCCTTGGGCCGGACATTGATTATGTTCTTGTGGAGGACAGAACTTCCGGCGGCGGCGTCCCCGCAAACGGGGCTCCCGCAGACGGAGCGCCGGATCACTACATATTGGCGGAAGCGCGGCTTTCCGCATACTACGGGGATCCCGCCGGGTACCGCGTCCTGTGGCGGCGGAAAGGCGCCGAACTTACCGGCGTCCGCTACGAGCCGCTTTTCCCGTATTTCAGCGGCGCGGCGGCGCAGAACGCCTTCCGCACCTGGACCGGCGATTATGTCTCCACGGAAGACGGCACGGGCATCGTGCACACCGCGCCGGGCTTTGGCGAAGACGACATGCGGCTCCTCGCCGGAACGGGCGTCCCGGTTGTCTCTCCCGTGGACGCGGAGTGCCGTTTTACCGCGGAGGTAAGCGATTACGAAGGGATGTTTGTAAAGGACGCGGACCGGCCCATTATGGAGCGGCTCAGGGCGGAGGGCAAACTTGTCAAGCGCGAGCAGATACTGCACTCCTATCCGCACTGCTGGCGGTGCGGCCATCCGCTCATTTACCGCGCGATAGGATCCTGGTTTGTCAATGTGGAAAAAATAAAGCCGGACATGCTGGAAGCGAACAGTAAAATCTACTGGGTACCCGAACATATCAAGGCGGGCCGTTTCGGCAAATGGCTTGAAGGGGCGCGGGACTGGGCGATAAGCCGGAACCGTTTCTGGGGCAACCCGCTGCCCATCTGGAAATGCCCAGACTGCGGCAAAACGATCTGTGTGGGCAGCCGCGCGGAACTCAGGGAGCTTTCCGGCAAAGACGCCGAAGACCTCCACAAGCATTTTGTGGACAAAATAACCATTCCCTGCGCCCGCGTAAAAACCGAAGCGGGCGGCTCCTGTTCCGGCGTTATGCGCCGCGTCAGCGAAGTGCTGGACTGCTGGTTTGAGTCCGGGGCCATGCCCTATGGACAGAATCACTACCCGTTTGAGAACCGGGAATTTTTTGACGGACACTTTCCGGCGAATTTTATCAACGAAGGACTGGATCAAACGCGGGGCTGGTTTTATACGCTGACCATTCTCGCGGCGGCGCTGTTCAAAAAGCCCGCATTTATGAACTGTATTGTATCGGGACTGGTTCTTGCCGCGGACGGCAAGAAAATGTCGAAAAGCCTCCGCAATTACACGGACCCCATGGATGTGGTCAACACATTCGGGGCGGACGCGCTGCGGCTTTTTCTGGTGCATTCGGCCGTGGTAAAGGCCGACGATCTCAGGTTCAGCGATGAAGGCGTCCGGGAAGTGCTCAAGGGCATCATCATCCCGCTGTGGAACGCCTACAGTTTTTATGTTACCTACGCCACTATTGACGGCGTTGAACCGGCCGCTCCGCCGGAGCATCCCGTAAATCCCCTGGACAAGTGGATCCTTTCCGTGGCGGAAACCCTCACGGAAAAAGTAACCGCCGCCCTTGACGCCTACGATCTTTCCCGCGCTGTGGACCCCATCGTGGAATTTATCGGGCTTCTCAATAACTGGTACATCCGCCGCTCCCGCCGCCGCTTTTGGCGTTCCGCCGCGTCCGGCACTTTTTCCCCGGACGACAGCTTTTTCCCCGGCGGCGGCCCCGCGCCGTCCCACGCGGCGGAAGACGGCATGGACGCCGCGCCGGACACGGACAAGGCCGAAGCCTACGCCACGCTTAACGATGTGCTTAAAACCCTGATCATGGTTGCCGCGCCGTTTATGCCCTTTACCACCGAAGCGATCTGGCAGAACCTGCGCCGCCCGGACGAGGCGGAATCGGTGCACCTTGCGGACTTTCCCCCGGTACGGCATGAACGCAGGGACCCCGCGCTGGAATTCAAAATGGCGGCGGTACAGCGGGCCGTCTCCGTGGGGCGCGCCCTCCGTTCGGCGTACAATATCAAGGTGCGCCAGCCCCTGCGCGCAGTAGAACTGGTAACGGCAAATCCCGAAGAAAAAAAAGTGCTTCTCGAAATGGCGGAAATTATCCGGGAAGAACTTAACGTAAAAAATGTCGTTTTCCGGGACAACGAAAGTGATCTGGTGGAGTACGAAGCCCGCGCCAATTTTCGTGTTCTCGGCAGGGAACTCGGTAAAGACATGAAAACCGCCGCGGAACGCATCGGCGCGTTGAGCCCGCGTGAAATTCAGGGCATTCTTGAAGGGGCCACGCTTTCCCTCGACATAGACGGGCGGCAGGTGGACATCACGGAGGACAAACTTGATATACGCCGCACCGAAAAAGCCAATCTCAAAATCCAGAACGACGGCTCCCTTACCGTCGGCCTTGATACCGAAGTAACCGCAGAACTTGCCCGCGAGGGCGATATACGCGATTTGGTGCGCGGCGTCCAGAACTTCCGCAAGGAACAGTGACTTGCCGTTACGGATCGCATCCGCCTTTCCCTGTACGGTTCCGAACGCCTCCGCCGCGCCTTTGACAGTTTTTCGGCGTATGTCGCTTCGGAAACGCTGGCCGCCGAAGTGATCTGGGAAAAAAACGCGGGGAAACACATTGAGGCGGGCGGTGAGTCGTGGCTGGTGAGTATCGAAAAACGATGAAGCATCCGTTTCCGGGAAAAGTCCGCGCGGGGCGGCGGCGGGCGGCCCGGCCCGCGCGGTACAAAGCGGCGGGCGTTATTTGCGCCGCGCTTTTTTTCGCTGCCTGCGCAACCGCTCCGCGCCTTACGGAAACCGGCGGGGATTTTGATCTTCTGGACGGCGGCGGGCGGATTTATTTTGTGGCGGATGTGCCTCTGGCACGGCCCATTCTGGATCATGCCGGATTTTCCGGGCTTTTCGGCGCGGACACGGCGGAACTGCTTGACCGGACGCGCCGCGCGTCAGTGGCCCTGTACGATGACGCGCCCGGCAAACCCGGTGATGACAGCGGCGCGGCGTCCATCTCCCGCCGGTTTCACCTGGCCGCGCGGGGGAGCTATCCCGCGTCCCGGGCGGGGATCGGCCTTGGCCTGAGCGCCGCCTGGCGGCAGGAAAAATCACGGGCGGGCGGAACATATTGGCGTTCCGGGGCGGGCCTTGGCCTGTACCTCACGGCCCGCACCGCGCTTGTTTCCGATGCCGATCCCCTCTTTCGCGCCGCCGCGCCGGAACGTCCGCCGGCCCTTGAGGACCTTGTACCGGGGGCGGCAGTCGCCGGGTGGATACGGGATCCGGCGGCGTATTTTGACGGCCTGATGCGGGCCCTTGGTATTCCCGTACATGTCCCGGCGGAGACCCTCGTATTTGCCCTCTACCCTGTGGAGGACGCCGCCGGTAACAGCGAAGGCGAAAGCGCCCGTTACCATGCGGTTATTCGCCTGGAAACGCCCGCCCCCGCCCAGGCGCGGGCGCTTACCTTCATACTGAACACCGCGCGGAGTTACGCCGCCGGACTCCCCCGGAGCGGGGACCGGATCATTGCGTTTGCCCTTGCCGTCATATCCAGTCCGCCGGAACTGGATGGAAACGCCCTGGTTCTGCGCATACCGCCTCTCGACGCGGAAACCATCGCTTTACTCTTCCGGCTGTTTTCCCTATAATGGCCGTGTTTGGCAATATGCGTTGTTCTGTTTTCAGACGGATGTTGGTTAATGCTTACGCTGATAACGTCCATGATCCCGTTCGGAAACTTTCCGGCAGGGCTGCCTTCGCCGGCGCGGCGGCGCGGTTCCAAACAGGTCCAATTACGCAAAAATATTTTTTACTGTGTGCGAGGATAACCATGCCGACTTATGAGTACGAGTGTAAAAGCTGCGGACATGTCTTTGAGGCATTTCAAAGCATGAAGGATGATCCCCTCAGCATTTGTCCCGAATGCGGCAGGGATATACGCCGCCGTATCAATGGCGGAACCGGGGTCATTTTTAAGGGTAACGGGTTTTACATAACGGATAAACCCTACGGCGGCCAGGCCGCTTCCATCGGCTCCAAACGTGAAAAAGACGGGGAACGGGAAAAAGACGGCGGCGAGAAAAACAAACCTGACGCTGCTGCCGCGCCGGCTGCTCCGGCGTCCTCTTCCACGCCCGCTCCCGCCGCCGGGGCGAACACGCCGTCATGAACAGCCGGGGACGGCGCCGCTATTTTTGCGAAAACTGCGGCGCGGAAGTCCCCCTCAAGGCGAAACGCTGCCCCGGCTGCGGGCGGTTTTTTGAATCGGTCCGCTGTCCTTCCTGCGGTTTTACCGGGGAAGAATCCAGATTTGCGAAGGGATGCCCCATCTGCGGCCATGCCGTTACCGGCGGCGCGAAATATCCGCACCGTAACGGCGCAGAGCGTCCGCCGCCCCTTCCCCTCTGGGTATATCTGGTAAGCGCCGCTGCCCTTGCCGGTGTATTCGCGCTGCTGTTTTTTCGTTTTGTATAATTTTTTAACGGAAGTTGTTTAGAAACTGAGGTTTCTAAACAACTCTATTGTATAAATGAGCGGAGGAATCTCCCGCCGCGAAAAGCCCCGCACTCCGTCCGGGCGGCTTTTCGCGGCGGGAAAACTGGCCTTGTTTAATAACCGGCCGGGTTATCAAACAGGCCCGCTATTTTTTCGCGGCGGTCTTTTTTTTCTCCGCGGGTTTTACTGCCGCAAGCTCTTTCACCGCTTTGATCAGATCCCTGTCCGCGGCAATTTCCGCGATAGGCGCGGGAAGCCGCCATGTCCAGTTAAATTCATTCAGTGTGCCGGGCACATTGATGCGTTCCGAAGCGGGATCGTTCGCGTACCAGTGCGGCGAAAGATGCATCAGGTCCTGAATCTGGAATACCCGGAAGCGCGACGCCGCGGAGGCGCATTTTGCCAGGATGATCTTCGCCGCGCCGGGATTGTACACGCGGGGCAGTGACGGTACGCCGATAAATTTACAGAACGCATCCTGATCCGCCTCCCGCTCCCACCATTCACGCAGCGTAGAACTGTCATGTACCGCAGGCGTGCAGACGCTGAGCTCGGGGTAATCGCTGAAAGGATAGTACGGCTCCCCTTCGGCGTTCCAGTCGCGGTGCCAGCGCACCACGCGGAGCCCCAGGATGGAAAGTTTGGCGAGTATTTTTGGTACGCATGCGGGTACCGCGCCCAGGTCCTCCGCGCAGGGAAGCATGGCGGCGGATGCTTTCAGCATGGACAGAAGTTTTGTTCCCTGCTTTTCCCACATCTTTTCCGAAGCGGCTTCGTGCTTTTCGATTAATCCCGCAAGCGCCGTCTGTTCCCCTTCCGAAAGGCTTTGCCAGGCGCGGCTCTCCCGGTATTTCCACGCAGGCGCGCGGTTTCCCTTTTCGTACTCCACAAAAAGGCGATCATGCCAGGCGCGGTACAGAAATTCCCGCGCGGCCGGGTGCAGTCCCAGCGCGTCAATATCTTTTTCGCCGGAAACAGTATTACGGAAAAGCCAAAGCTCCTCGCTGCCGATGCGTTCCAGCACTTCGGCAAAAATGCGCTTCGCCTCGCCGTCCGCGCCGGGCACGGCGTGAAGCGCGTCCCACACTTCCCCGGTCGGCACATGGGGAAGCGTCATCCAGCGGATGCGGTCTTCATCAAAGCCGAGCGCGGCAAGCTCCTTTTCCCGGATGGGGGACTGCGGATTAAACCAGCCCAGCACAGATGTGTTGTCTTTCTGCGCGGAAGTCCAGATGCGGAAAAATCCGAGCACATGATCGATACGGTATGCCTGATAGTATTTCTGCGCGTTTTCAAGCCGCTTGCACCACCAGTCGAAATTATTTTTTTCGAGCGCGTCCCAGCGGTAGGTGGGAAAGCCCCAGCGCTGTCCGTCCGGGCTGTACATGTCGGGCGGCGCTCCGGCGGATTCATCAAGATTGAAATACTCCCGGTGGGCCCACACATCGGCGGAATCCTCGTTGATCAAAATAGGCAGATCGCCTTCAAGAATAATGCCGCGTTTTGCCGTTTCCTGCGCCGCTGCGCTGAACTGGGCATCCGCCGCGGCCTGTATCCAGACCCAGAACAGGTGATCCTCCCGGAGATTTTCATCGTTCCACCGTTCCGCAATTCCTTTCGCGCCGGGATCGCGGGCGGTTTCCCACTCTTGCCAGCTTTTTTCGCCCTGCGTTTCCTTGAGATGCCGGAATACGGCGTATTCTTTTACCCAGGGATTACCGCCGATCCACGCAGTCAGCGCGCCGCCCTTTCCGGCCTGTTTCATAATTGCCGCGCGGTTTGCCGTGTAGATTTCCCGCAGCAATTCCATCTTTGCCCGCAGCAGCGCCGCGAACGGAAACCGTTCTTCGCCGCCGAAGCGTTCCGTAAGCGCGCGTATTTTGTCTGCGAACGGTCCCGCTTCGGGAAGGTCCGCCACGCGCAGATACAGGGGGTGCAGGGCAAAAGCCGTAAGCGCGAAATAGGGCGAACTCTGGCTGCCCGTGTCATTTACCGGGAGCAATTGAATGAGTCCCACGCCCATTTTTACGCAGAGATCGGCAAATTCCACCAGATCGGGAAATTCCCCCACCCCCATGCTTCCCGCGCCGCGCAGCGCCCCAAGCGGCGTAACCGCGCCGATCAAACGATTTTCTGTCTTTGCCATGTTTCCTCCCCGGAATAATTGCTATCCATAGTATAATCCGAAAACGGGATTTATGCATGGATTTGAATAAAAGAACGTTTTTTAGACGGATGCGCCGCGCATTCAGGCGGATGCGCCTATTGGTTTTTCCGTACCGGCATCGCCGCCGGGGCGTCTCCGATCCGGCTCTCGCAACGCCCGCCCCCGTGGTTCTTTCCCGCCCAGCGGAGCCTGGTCAAGAGTGGGCTGCCCAGCATGGCGGAAAAAAGGAGGGTGCGCCCTCCTTTTTTTGTGTCCCAGCCGGGGCAGCGATTGGCAGGTTCATTTTCCCCTGCTCATGTTTTGACTGATTTCGTTCAGTATCGTGCTGGCTTCCTTGATGGCTGCATTGCGATCATAGTCGGTCTTGGCGCTCTGTACCATCGCGGCAGCGATAGTGGCAGAGACCAGGCATTTAGTGGCCAGCTTAATATTGTCATTGATAGCCGAAAGAATATCGGTGCTGTTTTTTACTGCGGCAACCAG
>JAITGJ010000227.1 GCA_031280705.1 Spirochaetaceae bacterium | reverse complement strand
CGTCTTCTGCTTCCCCGGTGGCCGCGCGGTCCAGCCCGGCGCGGCAGCTTTAGCCCGGCGGCCAGCCGAGCGGGCGTCCGCCGAGGACGTGAATATGAAGATGATCCACTGTTTGGCCGCCGTCATCCCCGGCGTTGATCACAAAACGCGCGCCTTTTTCCGCGCAGCCCTGTGCGCGGGCAAGCTCCGCCGCCCTGAGCAGGAGCCGCCCGGCAATACCGTCATCGCCGGCCGGGTCCAATTCAAAAATATTCCGGCGGTGCGCCCTGGGAATCACCAGCACATGAACCGGCGCCTGTGGAGACGTATCGTGAAAGGCGAGGATTTCATCGTCCTCAAAAATTTTTGTGGCGGGAACACGGCCCGCCGCTATTTCGCAGAAAATACATGTGCCCATGGCGGCAAGCGTACCGCGCGGCGCGGCATCGTGTAAAGCGGGCGCGGGGGCCGTTTTTTTCCGGGAAGCGGCCAGCTCGCCTATGCAGAGGATGATCGCGCCAAACGTTACCGAAAGGTCCGCCACATTGAGTACGCCTGTCCGCAGGGGGCCTATGCCGAAATTGAGGAAATCGATCACCTCAAAATTGTTAAAAAGGCGGTCGAGCAGGTTGCTCACGCCGCCGCCCGCTATGGACGCCATTATCACGATGCGGCCCATCCGGTTTTCAAAAAATATGAGGTGGAAAAGCGCGGCGGCGCACACGGCAAGGGGGAGGTAAAGGAGAACGAGATACTTTACCGGCGGGCTCCAGGACGCGCCCAAACTGAGAAACGCCCCGGTATTGCCGGTAAGGTAGAGGAGTACCGAGTCCCCCAGAAGGCGGATCACGCCCCGCCCGGTGAGAAGACGCACGGCAAGATATTTGGTAAACCGGTCAAGAAAAAGGTTTGCCGCGAACACCGCCGCCGTCAGGATGAGGTATTTTTTTCGCCGGGGGAGGCTGTTTACCAGCCGCCGCGCGGCCATGCCCGCAAGTCCCATGTCAAAGCCCAACTTTGTTGGGCGGCCCAACAAAGTTGTGTTGCCCAACAAGGTTGGGCATTGAGCAGGCGTCCGCGTACATGGCGAGGTACTGTTTGGCGGATTCCGTCCAGGAAAAATTGCGCTTCATGCCGCGCGCGCGCATGGCTTCGATATGTTTCCGCCTGTTGTACCACGCCCAGGCCGCCCAGCCCACCGTATTGTAAATTGCCGCCGGGGTCAGATCGTCGAACAAAAAGCCCGTACCGCTTCCGGTTTCCTGATGGTAGTTTTCCACCGTATCGGCAAGGCCGCCCGTGTTCCGCACAACCGGCAGGGCGCCGTAAACGAGCGAGTACATCTGGTTAAGGCCGCAGGGTTCCCACCGGCTCGGCATGAGGAAAAAATCACTCCCCGCCTCAATAAGATGGCTTCCCGCTTCATCGTAACCGATCCGCGCGCGAAAATTGGGAAGGCGGGAGGTAAGGCTCTTGATTTCGTTCTCGCACCACGCCTCCCCGGAACCGAGAAGCACCAACTGTACCTTCATGTCGCGGCAGATGGACCAGGCGGAACCGTAGGCGGGCCCGAATAGCTCCCCCACGCCCTTTTGACCGGTAAGCCGCGTAACCATGCCGAATACGGGAATGTCCGCGTCCACGGGAAGGCCGAAGGTCTTTTGCAGGGCCGCCTTTGCCGCGGCTTTGCCCGCCATATTGTCCACAGAATAGGTTTGTGGAATCAGGCGGTCGGTTTTGGGATTCCAGACTTTCGTATCAATGCCGTTGAGGATGCCGGTATAGTGATCGCTCCGGTAGCGGAGCACCCCGTCCAGGCGGAACCCCTGGGCCTGCGTCTGCGTTTCCCGCGCGTAGGTGGGCGACACGGTGTTGAGCCGGTCCGCGGAATACAGGCCCGCCTTGAGGAAATTCATCATATTCCCGTCCTCAAATCCCGCGCGGTAAAAAACATCCCAGCCCAGATTCGTATAAAAAAAGTTTTCTTTGCCGTAGATACCCTGATACCCCAGATTGTGCACCGTAAGTACGGACGCGGTTTTGGCGAATTCGCCCTCCGGCCCAAGCGGGCGTTCCCAGAATTTAAGGAATACAGGCGCGAGCGCGGCGGGCCAATCGTGGGCGTGGAGTATGTCCGGCGTCCAGCGGATTTTACGGCAAACCTGGAAGACCGCGCGGCAAAAAAAGGTGAAGCGCCGGGGGTTGTCCAGAAAATCCGTCTCCCCGGACGAGCCGTAGATGCCGTCTCGCCCAAAGAAATGTTCGTGATCGACAAAGTACACCGGGACGGGATTTTTTTTGGACGATCCGGGGAGCACGGCGGAATACACGGCGCACCACTCCTCGCCGCCTCCCATGGGCACGCCGAGTTCCCCCTCCAGTTTGCGGAGGTCCCGCGTGTCGATGCCGTAATACCGGGGGAGCATGATCCGCACATCGTGACCCCTGGCGGCCAGGGCCAGGGAAAGGGCGGAAACCGCGTCGGCAAGGCCGCCGGTTTTGGCGAAGGGAACCGCTTCGCTAGAGGCCATCAAAATTTTCATACCGATAGTATTATAACCGTGTTTTGGAAAAAAATAAGCGGCGGACACGCGGAGCATAATCCAAAAAGCGCCGCCCCAGGGAAACGCCGGCGTGCGGGCCGCCGCGGGACGGTCCCAAACGGCGCGCGCCGCTTCCGCGTCCCGGCCCCGCGCCGTAAACGCCTAGTACACCATGAAGGCAAAAAACGCTTATAAAAAGCGACCATCCTTCCGATAAAGAAACAGGAGGGAAACCATGGTCAAACCAAACATTAAATACCGTGTCACCTTGACCGATGAGG
>JAITGJ010000209.1 GCA_031280705.1 Spirochaetaceae bacterium | reverse complement strand
CCCCTACCAGCTCGCTGCTCCGGTTGACGGCCAGGCGCTCGCTGATTTTAACCCGCGCTCCCTCCGCCTCCGCCGCAAACCACACGCCCACGGACGGATCGTCCCCTTCTACCTTTATCTTGTGCCCCAGCACGTGAACCATGCCGCCGGGGGTAAGCGCGCTGTTCAGCGCCTCGCTCTGAATGTCCTGTATCTCGTCAATAAAGGCCCCGTCCCCGGCAAGCCCCTCGTTCTCAATCTTGGCCTTGCCGAGCAGTTCTTTCAGGCGGCGCAGCGTGCGGAACGCAACGTGCAGATTTTCCGCGCCGATGTGGTCGTTCGCGCCGTGGTAGGTACCGCTGATTTTGGTATGGAGCGAGCAGAACGCGCCCAACTGGACGGAAAAGCCGTCCAACAGTTGATAGACTATCTCGTTGATAAAAACGTGCGCGTGTTCCGCCGGGTCTTCGTACTGCCCGGTAAAGCCGCCCCGGTTCTTTGCCGCGGCGCACACGCCCTCTATGGAGAGGGGAGCCTCTGCCCTTGCGCGCGCGACATACGCGCCGTCTCCCTTACCCAGATAGTTGGGGTAGAGTTTCGCTTCGATTTTGTGGAGGACTTCTGAAATCCCGTTAATTACGGCCATAGGGCGCTCCTTTGGGGACTGTTTGGGAGTATGCGGGCGGCGGTAAATCTATGTGGGGTAAGGTCTTGTTTACAGACCGCGGCGAATTACCGCACGGGGGGGGGGGGGGAATCTATATGAGAAGTTTGTGCAATGCGGCATATTCACCTTCATGGGAAGCAGGGTATCACGTTTCATACAAAATGTCAATACATACGCTTGCGTTTGCGCGCCAGAGGGGGTACCATAAGCCAACACCATGAAATGGAGGCTTTTATGAACATTATCGGTATTAACGGCAGCCCGCGCAAAGGCTGGAACACCCACCTTTTGGTGGAAGAGGCGCTCAAGGGCGCGGCGGCCAAAGGCGCGGAGACGGAGCTTATCAACCTGTACGATCTTGACTTCAGGGGCTGCATCAGCTGTTTTCAGTGTAAGGTGAAAGGCGGCAAGAGTCCGGGACGCTGCGCGGTAAAGGACGATCTTAAAGGTGTGCTTGATAAAATACACAATTCGGATGGTTTTGTTATCGGGTCGCCCATTTATATCAGCGAAATAACCGCCGCGGCCCGCGCCCTTCTTGAGCGGCTTGTGTTCCAGTACATCAGTTACAATGCGGGGCAGAAACCGCTCTTTGACCGGCGTATCCGCACGGGGCTTATCATCACAACCAACGCGCCGGAGCAGGCTTTTGAGCAGATAGGCTACACGGCGCGCTTTAAGGGTTACGAAGGGATGCTGGGCATGATTTTCGGTCCCGCGAAAGTGCTGTATTCCGCGGAAACGCTCCAGGTTACGGATTACGGCAAGTACGAGATGTCCCAGTTTAACGAGGCTGAACGGAAAAAACGGCGGGAGGAGGTTTTCCCCCGGCACCTTGAAGCCGCGCGGACCCTGGGCGAGGAACTTACCCAGCCGGTATAGCGCGTCATACGCGGGGCAGCGGCGCGGACGGCGGCGCTGCTCCGCCGCTGCCGTAGTGCGGACGGCCCGTCTTGTGGTAGACTTGCGTGCGGTACATCAGGCTGAACGCTTTTTTGGGGGTACATCGTGGAATATCTTACCGGTTTACACGCGATAGAGGAATTGATACGGGCGGGCGGGGCTTCCGGGCCGCTCCTTGTCGCCAAGGCGGGGCCCCGGGCGCGGGAGATTGTCGATATGGCCGTGTCGCGGAAGATTCGGGTGGACCGGGTGGGCACGCACGAACTGGATCGCCTGGCCGCGGACCACCGGGGCATCGCGCTCCAGGTGGACGGGTCCGGGCCGCGCCCCCTTTCAGCCGGGCGGGACGTATCGCTTGATGATTTTATCGCCGCTTTGGGCGGGCGGAAAGACGCCCTCGCCGTTATTCTTGACGAAATTACCGATCCGCACAATTACGGGGCGATTCTTCGTTCCTGCGATCAGTTTGGCGCGGATATTGTGATTACCCGCAAACGCCGGATCGCCAAACATGCCGAAGTAATTGCCCGCACCAGCGCCGGGGCGTCCGCCTGGGTGCCCGCCGCAGAAGTGCCGAATCTGCCCCGCGCCGTACTGGACCTGAAAAACGCCGGATTCTGGATTTACGGCGCGGATATGCAGGGAGAACCGGCATGGAAGTTTGATTTCCAGGGCCGCATCGCCCTGATTCTGGGCGGCGAGGGCGCGGGCCTTTCCCGCCTGCTCCGGGAAACCTGCGACGGCATGGCCGCGATTCCCGCGCGGGGCCGCATTGACTCGCTCAATGTTTCCGTAGCCGCGGGGGTCCTCCTCTACGAGATTTCCCGCCAGCGCGCGGCCCGTTAGCCCTCATCGCAATCTCATCAGCGCTGCGCTTTTCGTGTTTATGCGCGGATTCTTCCGCCCTAACGGCTTGCGTAACAGTACGCGCAGCACGCGGGGCACGGGCCGTAGCGGCCAAGGTCCACGCTGGGGGCGCAGCGGCAGTGGGGCCGCTGGTTCCGGTCCCGGCCCTTTACCGTAATGCCCCACAGATCCTGGATCAGGCCGCCGTCAATACACGCGCCGGTTTTTATGCCGGGGATATCCAGCGCGCTTTCGGCGCAGCTTTGCATCTCCATATCCGCCCCGGCGGCAATGCCGGCCAGGTCCGCGAGAAGCTCCCGGACGTGGGGCAGGGGCGCGCCGCCCGTTTCTTCATAGAGGGGCAGCATGGCAAAATCCTCCTTCCGCGCGAGGGCGGCAAGCCGCCGCTCCGACCGCCGGTAGGGATCGTACAGACTGACGATGACGCGCTTTATGGCGCCCTTGAGCGACGCCGCAAGGCGGGCAAAGTTCTCGCGGTGAAAATCCTCCTCCGTAACGGTGCTTAAAAAAACCGGATCGTAACGCCAGATGATCCGCCGGTTCCCGAAGCGCGATGCAAATACATGTATCGCTTCGGCAACCGCGTCCGTGTTCAGCGCGTGTTTTTCAAGGATGCGGGGGTATCCGGTAAGGGTACACATCACATAAAAGCGATAGCCCCGCTCATCAAACTCCGTGCCGTATTGCAGGATGTTTCTTATGTCCCTGGTCCAGAAAACAAACGCGGTTACGTCTTCCGGGTGAAGGGATATGCGCCGCGTTTGGGAACTGTTGTAGGGATTTGACGTTTCCACTTCCCCCGCTTCAATCCATTGGGTAAATTTATCAAACTGAAAGCGTGGTATATCCGTGCGCCGGGAAACACTAATAATCATGAAAGAAATATACCCGTTTTTTTCCGCGAAAGAAAGAGCTTTTATAAAAAAAATCCTGTTTCATTACCGCCGCTGTTTTTTATGAACGCATCCACCCGCGCCCGGGCATGAAGAACCCCGGCCTTCCGGCCAAACAGGGCGCGGCGTTTCGTTCAGAGCGCGCGGGACTACGGGCGTAAGGGCGAAGCCCCGGACAAGACACAGGGCGAAGCCCCGGACAAAGCCCGGAACAGAGGCCGCGCCCACGGAGAGCGGTTTATGTTTTGTTTTTTTGCAGTTGGTATGTATTCTGCCGCCGGACAGCGCCGGGTTTCCACGCCCGTGCAGTATATTGAACTTGTTTGATACCCGGCCGGGTTATCAAACAAGTCCAGTAGAGTTGTTTAATAACTTCAGTTTCTAAACAACTTCCGTTAAAAAATGCTTTGACTGTTGGACCGGATTATTTCTTGGAGAATTTTATACGGATGGAATAGTAACGCGGAACACGCATCCGGTTTGTTTCCCGGATATGTTCGCCAGGGCGGGACAATGAGCGCATCCGTGCCGCCTCACGACGCGCTGCGGGCAGTGCGGCGCATTCCCGGGCGGCGCGGCTTTATGAAAACCCTTATTTGGAGCATAGATGAAAAAAAAATATACGGGCATTGAATTGATGGAACAGGCCCCGGTGGGGCGGGCGATTATCCGTATGGCGCTTCCCATGATGGCCGCGATGATAGCGCAGTCGGTGTACAACATGACCGACATGTTTTTTATTGGGCAGACCGGAGACGCGAACATGGTTGCGGCGGTTTCTCTGGTATTTCCCGTGCTCATGCTGGTGCAGGCCCTGGGCAATGTTTTTGCGGCGGGCGCTTCCAGTTATATTTCCCGGATGCTTGGCGCGAAAAACACCGCCGAGGCACGGCGGGCGAACGCCGTATCATTTTATGCGGTTATGGCGGCGGGCTTTGCGCTGACGCTGACGCTGGTATTCCTTAAAAAGCCGGTGCTTCGCCTTATTGGGGCAAGCGCGGGGACCCTTGCCCATGCCGATGCTTATTTTACGGTCGTGTCATTCTTTGTAACCTTCGCCGCCGCGGGAACCGCCCTTTCCGCCCAGATACGGAGCGAGGGCGCAACGGACCGGGCAATGCTGCTCCAGCTTGCCGGGATCACGGTAAATATTATTCTGGACCCTGTTTTTATTTTAGTTTTCCGCTGGGGAACCGCGGGCGCGGCGTGGGCAACCGTGGCCGGCGAGTTTGTCGCATTCCTGTACGGCGTCCGGTACTTTATGTCGGGGAAAACGGCGCTCTCAATCCGGCCCGCGGAATGCCGCCCCAGCAGAAAAATGATAACAGGAATACTGTCTATCGGAATACCTGCGGGGTTTACCAATATTCTTATGAGCGCCGCCGGCATTGTTGCCAACCGCCTGGCCGCCGGTTACGGCGACTATGTGGTAGCGGGAAGCGGCATACAGATGCGGATTACGAGCCTCTGTTTTACCCTCGTCCTTGCGCTGGCGCAGGGTTACCAGCCGTTCGCCGGATACAACTACGGGGCAAAACAGTTTGCGCGGCTCCGTAAAGGCTTTAAGCTCACGGCGCTTTACGCAACGGCGCTTTGCACCGCGTCTTCGGTACTGTTTCTGTTTTCCGGCAATGCCCTGATCCGCCTTTTTATCAACGACACCGCGACCATTGAAGCCGGTTCGGCGATGCTGCGGGTTTTTGTGTGGGGCCTTCCTTTTATCGGCCTGCAAATAACGGTGATGGTAACATTCCAGGCGCTGGGGAAGCCGCTTGCGGCAACCGTGATTATGATGGGACGGCAGCTTCTTTTTTACCTGCCGATGCTGTTTATTCTGAACGGCCTGTTTGGATTTTCCGGTTTTATTTGGGCCATGCCCGCGGCGGATATTCTGACCACCGGCATTGCGCTTGCGCTTGGCCGCTCCCTCGCCGCCCTGATGCGTGCCCAAACCGCGTAGCGGTTTGGGCTTGGGTTTTGCCAAAGGCAAAACCCTGCATTTGCGTGCAAGCCCTTCCCGGAGGCCCTGCACGTTAAGCCCCCCCCTCCTCCATGCGGTAATTTATCGCCTCCTGGCAAACAAGACCTTATCCCACAAAGAATTAGCTCACTCCACGCACCCGGAAATACCCGCCGTCCTCAGGCGGATAGTTCATAAATTTCATCCCCAAACAATCACCAGGAGCCCCTCCATGGCAATCATTAACAATGTACCGAGGTGCTGCACCGTATCCGGGCGCGGCTCTATCCCAACTACCTGCACGGCATTGACGGGGCATATATCGCCCGCACCGATGATGAGGCGTGCCAAAAGCCTGCGGCTTTTGGCTTGGGAGTTTGCGCAGAGCGCAAACTCCAGACATTTCATTCATGGCGCTGGCGGGGCACAAGATCAAGATTGCGGGGGATCACGCGGACTGCGGGGTCTACTTTGTGAACGCCGCGTCTCCCGCGCAGCGGATACAGGTTACGGGGCACCTTGCGGACAACACGGCGAGCCGCATTGTGGGCATCGTTCCCGCCCTGGCCGCCGGGCAGTGGCGGGCGGAGGTGGTCACGCAATGGACGCACGGCAGTGCGCTGCTGAAGA
>JAITGJ010000148.1 GCA_031280705.1 Spirochaetaceae bacterium | reverse complement strand
TTTTTTCGGTAATCGCACCGGCGTCAAAAGCGCCGTCTTTTACCCGGGCGAAAAGTTTCCGCATTCCCCGCACAATCTCGTCCCGTCCGCCATAGTTGAGGGCAAGAATCACCTGCATTCCCTCAAAATCTTTGGTGCTTCCGGCGGCGGCCTCAATTTCCGCGCGTATATCGCCGGGCAGGGCCGCGCTGTCTCCGGCGTGGCGTATGCGCAGGCGGTTTTCGCGGTAAAAATCAAGCTCCGCGCGCAGGTATTCCTTGACCAGCCCCATAATAAAGGAAACTTCCTCGTGCGCCCGCTTCCAGTTTTCTGTGGAAAACGTGTACAGCGTAAGCCAGGAAACGCCGCTGTCGCTTGCCGCCTTGACCACCCGCTTCGCCGCCTTGAGCCCTTCAAGGTGCCCCTGTGTACGAAGCTGCCCGCGCGCCTTTGCCCAGCGTCCGTTCCCGTCCATGATGATACCGATATGTTTTGGGACCATGCCCGCGTCCATTCCCGCCGCCGTCAAACTTCTGTTATTTCCTTTTCCTTTTCTTCCAGCACCTGATTTATTTTGGTGATGTACGAGTCCGTAAGTTTCTGGAGTTCCTCTCCGGCCCTGCTTTCCTCGTCCTCCGTTAAATCGCCCGCCTTGAGGAGTTTTTTTAATTCGTCGTTCCCGTCCCGCCGAATGTTCCGTACCGCGACCCGGCTCTGTTCGGCCTGGTTTTTGGCGAGTTTGACAATTTCCCTGCGCCGTTCCTCCGTAAGGGGCGGAATGGCAATACGGATCACCTTGCCGTCATTGGACGGATTGAGGGAAAGTTCCGACGAGCGGATCGCCTTTTCAATTTCGGCGATCATATTTTTGTCCCACGGCTGGATCACGATGAGGCGGGCTTCAGGGATGGAAATATTCGCCACCTGGGAAAGGGGCGATTTATCGCCGTAATAATCAACCCGTATCCGGTCAAAGAGGGCCGCCGAAGCGCGCCCCGTCCGCAGGGCGGCGAATCCTTCTTTAAGGCTCGCCATTGTTTTTTTCATCCGATCTTCAGCGCCGCTTGTTACCGCATGCATGGTTCACTCCCGTCCGGCCCGGCGGTCAGCCGCCGACCCGGTAGTACACATATTCGGCAACGCGGAGCGCCGAACCGGCTGCCTTTCCCGTTTCGGCAAGCACTTTCTCTACCGAAAGCTTTTCATCCTTGACAAAGCCCTGTTCAAGAAGGCAGCTTTCCTGCAACAGTTTATTCACCTTGCCCTGGAGTATTTTTTCAAACTGATCGGGTTTGGTTTCTTTCATCCTGCCGAATTTTTCGTCCCCTTCCATTTGTCTGCGAAACAACTGCTCCTGCTCCTGTATCCACCCCTGATCAACCCCGGTGCGATCCAGGGCCAGCGGATTAAAGGCCGCGATATGCAGGGCGAGATTAAAGGCGAGCGATTTTACTTCCTCTTTTTCAAGGGCGGCCGGACTGTCAGCGGCTATTTTTACTGCCACGCCGATTGCCCCGCCGCCGTGAAGGTAAGACGTAAGGTACTCGCCGTTTCCGGCCGTTACCACGGCAAGCCGTTTCAGGTTCATGTTTTCCCGAATTTTGGTGGCAAGCTCCGTAACCATGCCGGAAAGCGCCTCGGTGGGTGCGGTAATGCCTTCCGCAAGGGCTTTTTCCGCTACCTTTCCGCCCAGTTCAATAAACTCCGGGTTCCGCGCCACAAAATCCGTTTCCGAGGAAAGTTCCACAAGCGCCGCCCGGGAACGGTCCGCCGTAACCGCGATAAAAATTTTCCCTTCGTTGGTGGCGCGATCGGCCCGTTTTTCTACCGCCGCGAGTCCCTTCTCCTTGAGGAGTTTTTCCGCCCGGTCAAAATCACCGTCCGTTTCCAGGAGCGCCTTTTTGCACTCCATCGGTCCCGCGCCGGTTTTATCCCGCAGTTTTTTTACATCCGCCGCTGTAATGTCCATAACACCTTTTCTCCTTAAATCGCCAAACCTGTCCGGCAGCCGCGCCGCCTGACAGGTCTTCTCACAATACGCCGCAGTACCATAAACGCGGCACATGACGCCCGTTCCCAGGCGCTGTTTAATAACCAACGTTATCAAGCAGCTTTATTCGCCGTAAACTTTATCAACGTCAACCGGAAGTTCGTCCTCTTCTTCGGCGGCGCGTTCCTCTGTCTTGCCCGGCTCCTCGCCGCCTGAGTAGCTTGCAATGTCAATTTCCCGGTCCTCTTCCCGAATCGAAGCGTCGGTAAGAATTTCTTCTTCGTCCTCGTCGCCCAGGGTTTCAATAATTTTGAGACCCGCCTCATTGTCGGCTTCCACTACCGCGTTGGCAATGATCTGGGTAAAAAGCGTGATCGCGCGGATGGCGTCGTCGTTTCCCGGAATCGGGTAATCAATGCCCTCGGGATTACAGTTTGTGTCCACTACCGCGATAATGGGAATGCCCTGCCGGTGCGCTTCCGCGACAGCAATCCCTTCCTTGCGGGTATCAATGATAAAAAGAACCCCCGGAAGGTCCTTCATCTCCTTGATGCCGCCAAGGTTCTTCTGGAGTTTTGCCCGCTCTTTCCCCAGCGCGGCAATTTCTTTTTTGGTAAGATTTTCAAACGTCCCGTCAACTTCCATTTTTTCCAGCTTTTTGAGCCGGAGCAGGGACTTTTTGATGGTGGCGAAATTGGTAAGCATTCCGCCGAGCCAGCGGCTGTTCACGTAGAACATGCCGCAGCGTTCCGCCTCTTTCTGCACCGCCTGCTGCGCCTGCTTTTTGGTGCCCACAAACAGCACCGTCTTGCCGGACGATACGTTTTTCCGCACCGCTTCGTAGGCGTTTTTGATGGCCTGAATGGTTTTTTGCAGGTCGATGATGTGAATTCCGTTCCGTTCCGCAAAGATGTATTTCTTCATCCTGGGATCCCAGCGTTTTACCTGGTGGCCGAAATGAACCCCCGACTCCAAAAGGCTTTTCATGGTAACAACCGCCACAATTTCCTCCTCACGGGGGAATTTTCCATAAAATTCCCCGGCCCAAACCGTTGTTTGGGCTGCCTTCTCTATATCTCACCAGCCGCGCGGACAAACCGGCCCGGCGGACGGCGGAAGATGCGGCCGGGACGTAGCCCGGACCGTGAATCAGTATACCGGAGAATACGGCCTTGAGTCAACTGCCCAAAAGCGGCATCCATGCCGCTTTTGGGCTTGGGTTTTGCGGCATAGCCGCAAAACCCAG
>JAITGJ010000091.1 GCA_031280705.1 Spirochaetaceae bacterium | reverse complement strand
TGCCGGAGGTAAACCCAAAAAACATACGGGTTTTGGATAAATGTCCAGTTTTTCCGGGAAAATTTATTGAATAAAATAATCCTTTCTGGTATGATAGTCCACGTACTTTACTTCAAAGCGCCGATAAGGCGAAAGGGGTTGTCGAATGCTGGACATCGGGGCGGCTCACCGGGCGGAATACGAGATTGGAGAAGACCAGTCCGCGCCGGTAACTATTGCCGAGGCGCCGGGCCGCATTCATTATCTGGGCGAACACGGGGAGCCCAAAATGGGCCTCTTTTTTTCCTCGGCCATCGACCGGTACGCCCGCGTGGCCGTAAGCCTCCGCAAGGACAACTCGCTCCGGTTTTTCGCCGCGGACCTGGGGGAGCGCAAACGAACCACGCTTATCAACCTAAAATACAAGCGGGAGGACCGCTGGGCAAACAATATCAAGGTTGCCATTCATCTGTTTGCGGACATGGGCTTTCGGGCAAAGGGCATGAATTTTACCGTGGCCGGGGACATTCCCCAGCAGGTGGGGCTGGCCTCGTCGCAGGCAATCGAAGTGGCCGCCGTCATGGCGCTCAAGGGCCTGTTCCACGCCCCGGTAAGCGAAAAAGAGCTTTTAACCCGGCTCTGCGCCGCCCAGACAGATTTTTTCGAGCGGAACCCCGCACCGGTTGATTATCAGGTTATTTTTTCCGGAAAAAAAGACCGCTTTCTGGTGGTTGACGAACCGGCGCTTTCGGTTAGAAAGATAAAAAGCCCCATTACAAAGTACCGGATCATCCTGATGGATTCCCGCGTACCCCGGATGGGCGTTGAGGATGAGCTGCGGGAACGGCGCAAAGACCTGAAAAAGGGGCTTGAACTGCTCTCGCGGAAAAAAGCGGGAACAAGCCTCCGGTCTTTTGCGGGCGACGATCTGGTTGAATATATGGGAAACCTGCCGGAGAAGATACGCCGCCGCTGTATGCACGTTGTTCAGGAACTGCGCCGGGTGGGCGAGGCGGCGGACGCGATGGAAAAAAACGATATGGCCGCCCTGCCCCGGGTATTTTTCCATTCCCACGAAAGCCTCCGGGACCTGTACGAAGTGTCCTGCCCGGAAGTGGACTGGCTGGTAAAGCGGGCCCAGGAAATGGAAGGCGTGCTGGGGTCCCGGATGACCGGGCAGGGATTCGGGGGATGTACTTATACCATCATCGGTGAAAACGCGCTGGAGGAGTACCGGAAACGGCTTGAGGATTACGAGCGTATTTTCGGGTTCCACCCGCTGACCCACGAGATCAGGCCCGCGCCGGGGGCGCGGATCGTAAGCCAGGCGGAACATCCCCGGCGGGAAGAGTAACATGGCGGAAACGGGGAAAAAGACCGGGTCGCTCGCCGAGGGAAAACGGCTTTACACCCTCCGCAGGTGGGATTCCTCGCTCCATGAACTACTCAATGTAGACGCGAACAAACTTGACCCCACGGAAAATGCCGAGCTTGCCTACTATATCGGGCTGGTCCATACCAAAATGGGCCGGTACGACGAGGGACTCGTCAATCTGGAGCAGGTGATCACGGCGGGGAACGATCCTTTGCGGATTTGCCAGTGCCGCCTTGCCATGGCGTATATTTATGTCGTTACCGGGCGGGCGCAGTTGGCCGAATTTGAGCTGCGGCAGCTTATCAAGAAGGGGTTTGAATCGGCCCAGATTTATACCACGATGGCGTACGCGGCCTGGCTCCAGAAGAACAATGACCGCGCCGTGGAACTGTACGAAAAAGCGCTGGACCTCGATCAGCACAATACCACGGCCATGAACGGCCTCGGCTTTGTGCTGGTTGACGCGAATATCGACCTGTACCGGGGGCTTCGCTATTGCCGCCAGGCCGCGGAACGCAAACCTACGAACGCCGCGTATCTTGATTCCCTGGGATGGGCGTATTATCAGTGCGGGGATATGGGGGAGGCGCGGCAATGGCTGCGCCGGGCGCAGGAAATCGCCCCCCACAACGATGATATAAAAAAACACATGCGGAAGGCGTTCCGGGAGAAAACGTGATGGCGTCCGCGCGTTCACCCGGAAAGGTCCGGCCATTCCGCCCGGGCGCCGTCATCGCGGCGCTGACCGGGATACTTGTTTTTTCCGCGGTTTTCGCGGGAGCGCAGGAAGCGCCGCCGGAACCGCCCGCGCCGAACCGGGGACCGGCGGGCACGGACCGGAACGCCCTGTACGCGCGGGAAGAATTCCGTCTCGGGGTCCAGTCGTTTAACCGCTATGCCTTCAACGAAGCGATTCTTTCCTTTGAACGCGCCCTTTCGTACCGCCCCGGCGAGGCGTTGATCCTGGAGTGGCTGGGCCGCGCCTATTACCGTTCCGGGCTTGAGGAAATCGCCATACGCCAGTGGCAGACCGCGGCGGAGGCATACGGGGCGGGCGCGCCGTTAAGCCTTATCCTCTCGGGAAAAGCCGAAACGGTGCGGAACCGCCGGAATGCCGCGCTCCGTACGGACGCCGCCGTCCGTTATGTCGAAGCCGGGAGTTTTCCCGGCCGCTACGACGGGATCACCGCGTTCCGGCAGCCAAGCGCCGTCCTCCCCCTGGAAGACGGAAGCGCCTGGGTGGTGGCCTACGGCAGCAACGAAATCGTCCAAATCGATGTGAACGGCATAATCCGGCAGCGGCGGCGCGGCCCCCTCAACGGCTTTGACCGTCCCTACGACCTCGCGCGCGGCGGAGACGGGCGGCTGTTCCTCTCCGAGTACCGGGGGGGCCGGATCAGCGTACTCAGCCCGGCGGGAGAGTGGCTTGCCTATATCGGCTCACGGGGCATTGCGCCGGGCCAGCTCATGGGCCCGCAGAATATCGCCCTGGACGAAGCGGACTATCTTTATGTCGTGGATTACGGAAACCGCCGGATCGCGAAATTTGACCCCGGCGGCGCCTTTATCACCTCGTTCGGCGGGCGGGAAGCCGGCGGCTTTGCGGGCCTCCTTTCCCCCACCGGGATAGCCGCGCGGGAAGGCCGCGTATTTGTGGCGGACGGCGGGAAGATTTACGCCTTTGACCCGGACGGCCTTTACCTGGGGGAAGTTATCGGCGCGGGGCTGCTCCGGCCCGAAGGACTCCGCTTTTTCCCCGGCGGGGGCCTTATCACCACGGATGGAAACCGGCTCCTCCTTGTAGACGTAAACACCGCCCTCATCACGGAACTGGGCGTAGCCGGGAATTCCCGGGGCCGCGTACTCAGCGCCGGTCTTGACCGGAACGGAAATATCCTCGCGGTTAATTTCAATACCGATGAAGTTTTGGTGATGACGCCGGTAGACAGCCTCGCGTCCGGACTCTTTGTCCAGATTGACCGGGTTATCGCCGATAATTTTCCCCTGGTAACCGTGGAAGTCCAGGTTCAGGACCGTAACCGCCGCCCCGTGGTGGGCCTTGAACGGCGAAATTTCCTCCTGAGCGAAGAGGGCCAGGCCGCGGCGGAACAGAATTTCCTCTATGCGGGGTACCGTTCCGCGGAAACCGATGTGGCGGTCCTCTTTGAACGTTCCCCCGCTTCCCGGCCGTTCGGGGACGATATGGTCCAGGCCCTCCGGGACATCAGCGCCGCTTCTTCCCGCGTCGTGTCCGTGGTTTCCGCTTCCGAAACGCCCTTCCGCGACTGGTCCGCCGCCGCTTCCTCCGCGCCCCCCATCCGGGCGGACCTTGAAAAGGCGGCGCGGGGCGGCGCGGAAAGTTATACGGCCCGCTGGCGGTTCGACCTTGCCCTCCGCCTCGCGGCGACAGACCTCCTTCCCGGCGCAAAAAAACGGGCGGTTGTCTATGTCGGGACCGGGAGAACCGGGGAACTCGCGTGGGACCGGTACGCCATGTCGGAGTTGGCCGCGTATCTGGCCAATAACGGCATTGTTTTCTACGCGGTTCTCCTTGGCGACAGTAATCATCAAGACGGCAGCCGGCAGTATGAGATTGACTACCTGTGCCGGGAAACCGGCGGGAGCGTGATGCGCCTTTACCGGCCCGAAGGAATCGCCCCCGTTCTTGAGGCCCTGCGGGTAACGCCGTCGGGGTCCTACATACTCAACTACCGTTCCCTGCTTCCCGCGGACTTTGGCCGGGCCTACCTCCCCATTGAGGCGGAGGTGTATCTTTTGACGCGATCGGGCCGGGATCGCACCGGTTACTTCCCGCCGCTGGAATAAAGGTACGGGAACGTAATTTCCGGGCGAACCGGATCGCCGCCGTGCGGCTTCCCGCCGCTGGAATAAGGGTATGGGAGCGTAATTTCCAGGCGAGCGGGCCGTTATCACGCAGGCCGCGCCCGTTTCTGTTATATTTTAATATGGGCGTCTCTAAAAACAACCGGTTTTTAGAGGTTCCCATAAGTCCATAAAGTAACCGGCTTTATGGACAGACGCTAGTTACGGTGAGCGGAAACCGGGACGGTTTCTTTTCACATCCGCCGCGCCCGCCCGGACGCGCCGCATACCGCCGCGGTGGATCGCGCCGGTATGTACCATAAAAACGGACGGAACCGTTATCATGAACAGCAAGCAAGACCGGATCGCCGCCCTTGCGCGGCTTATCAAGCAGTACCAGGACGCCTATTACAACGGCGAAGCCGAGGTAAGCGACGCCGAATTTGACGCCCTGTGGGACGAACTTGCGGCGCTGGACCCGGAAAACGGGATTCTGAAAAAGGCCGGCGCGGACGGCGTGGACGGCTTTCCCAAAGCGCGGCACCTTATGCCGATGGGAAGCCAGGGAAAGGCCGCAAACCCGGAAGAATTCCGCGCGTGGGCCGCGGGTTTGGGCGCGGCGTCCTGGGTGGTACAGTACAAACTGGACGGGGCGAGCCTCGAACTCCAGTACAAAAACGGCGTCCTTGAACGGGCCGTTACCCGGGGCAACGGGAGCGCCGGCGACGAAATAACGGTAAACGCCCGGCGCATGCGGGGCGTAACCGCAAAACTCAACGAAACTTTTTCAGGCGGGGTACGGGGAGAAGTGGTGATGACCCACGACATCTGGAAGAAAAAGTACCAAAACAAGGCGAACTGCCGGAACGCCGCCAACGGGATTATGCGGCGGAAAGACGGCGCGGGCTGCGAGGACCTGGACCTTATCGTATACGACGCCGCCGCCAGCGGGAACGACGCCTGGTTTTCAGGCGAGATGGAAAAAATCGCCTGGCTCAAGAAGCAGGGATTCCGCACGGTGGAAAGCCGGGAATTTACCGGCGTGGAAGAAATTATCGCCTATCGCGCGGCGGTGGCGGAAAAGCGGAAGGACCTCCCCTGGGACATCGACGGCCTCGTGGTCAAAGATTCCATAACCGATATGGCCGACCTCCGCCGTGTCCGGCCCGAACGGCAAATCGCCTTTAAATTTGAGCTTGAGACGGCGGTTTCCGTCCTCCGCGCTGTTGAGTGGAGCGAATCGGGGGCGACCTACACGCCCATCGGTATTGTGGACCCGGTACGTCTTGCGGGAACCACAGTCCAGCGGGCGAACCTTAATCATCCCGATATGATCCGCGCGATGGGCCTTAAAACCGGCTCCCGGGTGGTTGTGGTAAAGCGGGGAGAAATCATCCCGAAAATCGAGGGTCTTGCCCCTCCCGGCGGGACCGGGGAGGAAGCGGCGGACGGGGAAAGCCTCGCTGAAATCCGCCTCCCACAAAGATGCGGGACCTGCGGAACGGCGCTTGTTGACGGCGGAACGCGGCTGTACTGCCCCAATCCGGAATGTCCCAAGCGGCTGCTCCACCGGCTTGAAAAGTGGGTTTCCGTGCTCGATATACGGGAACTGGGGGAAAAACTTATCCGCCAGCTTTTTGAGCGGGGCCGCGTCCGGCGGATACACGAACTGTACACCCTAACGGCGGCGGAACTCGCCGATTTTGAGCGCATGGGAGAAGTTTCCGCGGCCAAAGTCGTACGCTATATCCGGACCAAACGGGAGTTGAGCCTGGTAACGTTTGTAACGGCGTTTGATATTGAAGGCGTGGCGGAACTGCTCATGGAAAAGATCGTGGACGCGGGCTTTAACACGCTGGAAAAACTGCGCGCCGCGCCGGTGGAGGACCTGGCCGCCGTCTTCCGCATGGGAGAAATCACCTCTCGAACCCTGTACGAGGGGCTTAAAGAAACGAAAAGCGATATGGACGCGGTGCTCGCGGCGGGCCATATCTCCATCGCCGCGCCGGCCCACCCGGCGGAACTGCCCTTAAAGGGTTTTTCGTTTTGTTTTACCGGGGAACTCTCCACAATGAAGCGGAACGAGGCGGAAGAAAAAATCCGTTCGCTGGGCGGCAGCGCGAAAACGTCGGTCGTCAAGGGACTTTCGTTTCTGGTTACCAACGACACCGCGTCCGGCTCCGCGAAAAACCTGAAAGCCCAAAGCCTCGGCGTAACCATTCTGGGCGAGGCGGAATTCCTCGCCCTGTTGAAGGACGGCCCGGCCGCAACGCCCGTAACGGCAACGCCGGCGATGGCGACGGTACAGAACGAACTTTTTTAGCGCGCGGCGCGGCTTACCCGCCCGCGTGCGGGAAGCGGTTTGTGCCGGAAAATATTTTTGATATGCCGGTGGAAGCTCCGTCCCGGGATCGCTCAGGCGGCGCAGCATAAACAATCCCGTTATGCGCCATTACGCATAACGTTCCGGCCGTTTTACACACCCCGGCTTCGCTGGGGACGCCGTCTTCGGCGGCGGCCTGGTCTCCATGCGGCGTGGTCCGTCCGGACCGCGCATTATTTGTACCGCACAATAATTTTGGCGGTTACTACGTTGGGTATCTCGCGGTAATCCACACGGCACATATCTTTCCCCGGCGGAGGGGCAGCCGCCCGGGGGCGCTGTCATCATCGAATATCCTGAGCATTACTTCTTGAACGGGCGGATTTTACCTCACCCCGCGTCCGTTTTCGGCGTGTATTACCGTGTTTTTCCGGACGGCGGACGGGCCAGAGAGGCGGAATACCGCGCCGGTACGCTACGGATGGCGAACTCCGTGGACCTGACAAAGCCGGGCGCCCCCGCCGCCTTTTACGGCCGCATCTCTCTGGGCTATTTTTCACGCCCGGCCCGGCGAATGTCCCCTGCCTTTTACGGCATAGCCGCAAAAGGCCAAGCTGAACAGCCGACGGCCGTTGGCTGTTCAGCAGTTGACAAGAAGGCGGCGCGGCGGGTAGTGTAAGGACAGGAGTTTTTGTGGCGAAAGAAGAAGCGATTGAAGTTGAAGGGGTTGTCCGGGAAGCACTGCCCAATACCATGTTCCGGGTTGAGTTGGATAACCAAAACGGGCATCTGATTCTGGCCCATCTTTCAGGCAAAATGCGGAAGCACTATATCCGTATCGTGCCGGGGGACCGGGTGCGGATTGCCCTTTCACCCTATGATCTGAGCCGCGGCAGGATCATTTACCGGGAGCGGTAATCCGCGCGCACCGTACCGCCCGGCTATGCCGGACGTCCTTTGTCTCCCTGTCTAAGAAGTACCCAGGTTGCCCCCGAACCTCCCTCCGCGGCATTGCCGTGCCCGCTTTCGGCCGCGTAGGGAGAACGCTCCAGGTAGGCGCGGACGAGCCGCTTTAACACCGCCTCGCCGGACGAGTGGTTCCCTTTCCCGTGGATAATGAGCAGTTTTTCAAAACCTTCGCGCCGCGCATTGGCGAAAAACGCGTCAAGCCGGTCCCACGCCTCGTCCCGGGTAAGGCCGTGAAGGTCAATTTCATCATCGCTCTTTTTTGCGCGGAGCCGCCGCTTTTCCGCGCTCCGTCCGCGAAACGTCATGCCGCCATTAGCGTCCTGTCCGCCATTGGCGTCCTTGTCATAGACTTCGTTTTGTGAGAGCCAGACGGCAAGGGGATGCGCCCTTTGGGGAGAGACGGGCGGCGGGATTTTCGGGAGGTTCCGGGAGGCAGACCGATCGGGCGGGGTTTTCCGTACCGCGCGATTTTGCTTTTTATCCTTCTGCCGCCGTTCCCACGCGTCAAGAATTTCGCCAAAGTCCATCGCGTCCTCACTCAATACCGGATGACGGATTCCGCGGGAACCCAGCCGGCGCGGCCCGCCGCGTTTTCGGCATACATCCAGCCGCCCGCGGCCGCGCGGACACGGAGACGCTCACCCGGAGAGAACGTGAAGAGGACGGAACTTCCCGGCGCGGGCGCGGCGCGGGCCGCGCCGCCCTGGGCCAGGGCGCGCCGTTTTCCGGCGGAGGCCGAAAAGCCAAAAACGCAAAACGCCGCGAAGAGAAACAGGAAAAAAACACCTGCACGGTAAGCGGCGCCGCGTTTTCTTTTCCCCCAAAAAAGCAGGACGAGCACGGCCAAAATACCGGCGACGCCTCCGGCAAGGAAAAAACGCCGGGGCAGCCAGGTCTCATCCACCGTATTTTCAAGGCCGAGACCTTGCTCAAGGCTCCGCCGCAGGGGCCTCCAGCATGGGCCGAAAAGGGAAGCGCTTTCTTCGGCGCGGAGCAGGGCCAGCGCCTCCGCAAAATGGCCCGCTTCCCAAAAACGGCGGCTTTCCATCGCGGGATCGCGCGCGGTCCCGCGCGTCATTCCGGGCAGGCGCGCCGCGGCTCCTTCGGGCCAGGGCGGAACGCCTGTCCCTGCCGGTTCCACGTTCAAACGCGGGACATCCCCAGAAGAGGCGTCTTCCACGGCGGTCAACCCGGCGGTACGGGACACGGAAAGGGTGAGGGACGGCGTCAACGCCGCCCCGCCGTTCAGCGTGAGGGGAAACGGAGCCAGGGTCAAAACCGCGCCTTTAAGGGGAATAATCGAAAGACCAAGAATTGCGCCGGCAGGAAGTTCCCCGGCCGGAAGCGCTTCCAAAATGGCATCGGGTGGGGGAAGCGGCGAAAAAGCATCCGCGGCGTTCCCCTCCGGGCCGGGAGATGCTCCGGCCGCCTGAAAGAGGAATACGTGGAAGGGCGCGCCCTGCGCGGGCGCGGGCAAAGGATCCCCCCAGACAAGGGCGGGCGGAGAGGACGGAGTGTTTTCATCGCCTTCGATACGAACGGTGAGCGTATCCGTCAGCCCCCGCTTTCCCGGCGCGGACAGTTCGATGGGCGGAATCACCGCCGTACCGGGAAGACGGGGCATAAAATCAAGCTCTATCCGCGTACCGCGCCGCCCGCCGCCGCCCGTCCAGGGGAGAACCCGCGTCCGCTCCAGGGCGATTCCGGGCGGAACTACCGGAAGCCGGAACGTAACTTCTCCGGGAACGCCGTGATCCACCGTGATGGTAACCGTCCAGATAAGGCCCGCGCGTGTTGTATCCGGGCCGGTTTCCACCCGGAAGGCAAGCCGCTCCGTTTCCTGGGCGCAGAGAGACGGCGCGGCCAGAAATGCGGCGGCAAAAATCAGTAATCCGGTCCGGAAAACGGCGCGTCGCCGGTCCATTCCTGATTCCTCCAGCGTTTTTCTTCTTCCCGGCGGAGGTATTCGTAAAGAATATCATCCGCCTCCCCCGGTTCTTCATGGCCGGTCCGCGCGCCGGGATCCTCCCGCCGCCGCTGCTCATACGAGAGGAGGCTCAATTCGAGGTTCCGCTTGGCCTCAACATGACCCGGACCGCTTTCCAGCGCCTTCCGGAATTCCGCCGCCGCGCGGGAAAAGTCCTCCCGTTCAAAAAAAATAATCCCCCGGTTATAGTGGAGCCGGTAACGAAGCTCGTTATGCTCCGCGCCGTCAAGCGCCGCCCCGGCGGCGTCAAAACGTCCAAGCGCCGCGTCTTCCTCGTTCATGGCCAGATAAATCACCCCAAGGCCGTACTCCGCATAGGGCGCGGTCCGCTCGTCCTCCGATGCCGCGAGATAATTCGTGATCGCACCGGTATAGCGCCCGCCGCCATACAGAAGATTACCCGCCATCACCCTGAATTTTCCCGTAACGGCCGAACATGAGGCGAAAAACAGGGAGCAGAGCGCGGCGAGGAGGCGAAACGCGGCGCGCGGCCAGGCGCCGGGCGGCGCGGCTCGTACCGGCGGTGTTTTTTCCCAAACCATGAACCGGTTATATCAATTTTTTCCAAAACAATCGAGCCGGGAAGCGGCCATCCGCGCGGCGAAGACTGCGGAGGCAGCCTTTCCCGTTCTTGCCCTGCCGGGGGAAAATAGAGTAAAATGAGGATATGACTGGCGTTCAGGAACTGGTGGTTGACGAAGAAAAAGTAAAACGCGCCGTGCAGTTGGGCATTCCCCTTACTATCACGAGTTTTACCCTCCCCCACGAGATAGAAGTATACATTGAGCAGGTTCTGACGCTTTTTCTCACCCTGGTGGACCAGCCGCGCCTCAGGGACTATGTGATTTATATCGTCCAGGAGTTGACGGTAAACGCCAAAAAGGCCAATACAAAGCGGGTTTATTTTTCGGAAAAGGGTCTCGACCTTACCCGTGCCGATGATTACCGCGCGGGCATGGAGCGTTTCAAGGAAGATACGCTCGGCAATATCGCCCACTACCTCCAGCTTCAAAAGGAGAAGGGGCTTTACATCAAGCTCATCCTCCAGACCCGGCGCAATATCATTTTGATTGAGGTGCGCAACAATGTGTCGGTAACCAAAACGGAACTGATCCGTATTCACGATAAGCTTGCCCGGTCCCGGCAGTTTAATTCGCTGGAAGACGCCCTGTCCCAGGTGCTGGACGCGTCGGAGGGGGCTGGTCTCGGCCTCGTCATTCTGGTGCTGATGCTCAAAAAGATGGGCCTTTCCGAAGACTGTTTTGATATTCTTTCCACGGAAAAGGAAACCATTGCCCGCATTGTGATTCCGCTGGAACACACAAAGGTAGAAAATCTGTCGGTACTGGCCGAAACCATTGTCGCAAGCGTCAACGCCCTGCCGCAGTTCCCGGAAAACATCATCCGTATACAGCAGCTTATTTCCGACCCCACAAGCGATATGGCCGGTATTGCCCGGGAAATATCGCAGGACCCGGCGCTGACGGCGGACCTTCTCAAAGTGGTCAATTCAGCGGCCTATATGCTCGGAAAACCTGTTGACAGCATTTCCGAAGCGACAAAAATGGTCGGCATCCGGGGAATCAGCAACCTGCTCTACTCCTACGGAACACAAAAACTGCTGGGCGATGAAAGCGATGAAAAAAAGCGGCTCTGGGATCACTCATACCAGGCGGCGTTTTATTCCTACAATATCGCCAAAAATTTCCGCCGCGACCGGAACCTTCTGGACGATTCATACGTCGCGGGTATTTTGCACGACATGGGAAAAATCATTTTTTCCGAAGTACACCCGGAACTGCTCGACAAAATACGAAAATTCTGCGTTGAAAAGGGGCTTCCCGCTTCCACTTTTGAGGATCTTTCGGCGGGTATGAACCACGCGGAAATCGGCGCGCTCGTCGCGGAAAAATGGAATTTCCCGCCGGGCCTGGTCAATTCGATCCGGTATCACCACGATCCGCTTTCCGCGCCGGAAGAATTCCGCGACATTACATCGGTGGCGTATCTTGGAAATATGTTCTGTGAATACGAACGGGGCAACATCAATTTTGAACAGTTTGATCCCGATGTGCTCGAAAGTTTCAGCATTCCCACACGGAAGCATATCGACGTACTCCTGGATCGCTTTAGAACCGCCTTTCGTCAGGGCCGCCGCCGGTAGGACCCCTGCCCTTCCCGCCCGGACTTACGGGCCGCTATTCACAACCGAAAGGGTAAGGAGCGGCGGCGGGTTCAGGATTGACGTATGGATCGGACCGCTATTCCGCAATCGCAAGCGTAAGGAGCAGCGGCAGGTGGTCGCTTAATCCGCTTCCCGTCCGGGGGTTGTACGGGCTGGGATACCCTGCCGCGCGGATAAACGGCTCCCGGTGTACGGCTTCGGCGTCAAAAAATTCCCAGCCCGTTCCGTCAAAAAAATATTCCGACAGTAAAATATGATCGATCGTTTCCCAGGAGTTTTGGTAGAAATAGGAACCGGTCATAAGTTCTTTCGCCCAGGGTGAATACAGGGTAACCGTGTCTCCGGGGAAATGGGACGGCGCCGGCGGTTTTACGCCGCTCAACACCAGAAAGTCTTCCTGCGCGCCTCCGGCGCAGCGCGCCGCTTCGGGATCGTCGGGGAGCAGCGCGGAGAGCGTTTCGCCGCCCAGCCGGTAAAATTCATCGTGGTTTTCGTTAAGATCACCCATAATCACGACCGGCGTTCCCGGGCATTCCGCCGCGATTTCCCGAAGCCGCCGTACCAGGGCGCGCGCGGAGGCGCGGCGCAGTAATTCCGTCGCTTTTTCGCCCCCAAGTTTCGATTTCCAGTGGCAGATCATAAGCATGAGCGGCTTTCCCCGGATCTCAAAACGCGCCTCAAGTACCGGCCGGGGCGTCGTTCCGTCAGACGACGTTACCGAGTGGGCCGCGGTCCCGGCAATGGGATGGCGGGAGAGGATGCCAAGGCCGAGCGCCGCGCCGGGGTTTCCGGCAAATGAAACATAGCGGTAGCCGAATTGTTTTCCCGCGTCTGAGGCAAAATCTTCAAGAATCCGGGCATTTTCCACTTCGACCAGGGCAAGAATGTCCGGCCCGCCGCTTTGGAGCGCTTCCACCGCCCGGGAAATCGCCGTAAGCCGGGCGCGAAATTTCTCTGCCGACCACCCGGCGGCGGCGCGGTATTCACGGTATTCAATTCCATCGTCTTCCCCGTCAAAAAGGGTTTCCACATTCCAGACGGCAATACTGAGATTCTGCGCCGCGTTTTCTTTGGCCGTCAATGTTGAAAAAAATCCGCAGCCCGCGCTTCCCGCGCCAAGCGTCATCACCGTCAAAAAAAACGCCAGTTTTGCAAGAATACTTCCGGTTCCATCGCAATACCGCCCGCGTTTGCCGCCGTTTCCGCCGCGGGAAACCCGTGAAAACCTGATCATAAAAACCTCCGTTTCCGTATGTATTAGGCGCTTCGCGCCGAATTTGCTTCAACCGGCGGAAGTTGTGCTGTTTTGGGAAAACGCTCCGGCATCGCCGGAGACACCCGCGCGTTCCAGAGCGCGCCAGCCAGAAACCTGCGCCGGATGACCGCGCCGGTTGACAACATTGGACGCGGGGGCATATAATTCCTGAACGTGGAGGGCGGATATGGCACAGATAGGGATTTTAATACCGTTTGCCGCGCTGGCGATACCAATTCTGGCAATAATTCTTTCGCATAAAGAAAAAACACAGAAAAATAAAATACGGGAACTGGAACTGCAGAAAGAAATTTTGGCGCTGGAGGTTGAAAAGCAAAATGGCACGCTCAAATTGCTGGAAGAAGAAAACAAAAAATACGATAAACTTATCAATGATGCGATGAAAAAATAACGGTAACGCCGTCTCGCCCGCCGTAACCGGCTTTATGGACAGACACTACATAGTGCCTGCCCGCAAAGCCGGCCGCTTTTCCAATATGCCGCCCGGGCGCTAAGTTCCGTAAAGATGCTCAAAGGAATGGAGCAGTTCCATCGCCGCGTCTTTACATTTCCCGCAGACGGTGCCCATTTTGGTAGCCTCTTTGAGTCCCTCCCAACCGCGGGCGCCCTGCCGGTAGGCGTCTTCGATATCTTTATCGGTAATGCCGAGACAGTGGCAGATCTCCGTGGACGGCTCTTTGTAAAGCCCCGGCCTCCCGGTTTTTGCGAGGTGGTCGTCAATGGCGGCGCGCAGAGCCTTGTCGCCCAGCACGGAACAATGGATCTTGTAATCGGGAAGGCCGCCGAGTTTTTCAACAAGGTCCTCCGGCCTGATACCATAGGCGTCCTTGATGTGCATCCCTTTGATCATTTCCGAAAGAACGCTGGTTGAGGCGATTGCGCTCGCGCAGCCGTAGGTTTTCCAGCGAACGCCGGTAATCACATCGTTACTGATCGTGAGGAGCATCAACATTTGGTCGCCGCATTTAATGTTTCCGGTCTGCCCCCGCGCATTGGCCGGGAAAACGTTCTCGTCGCCCAAAAGTACGTTGCGGGGATTGGTAAAATGATCTTTAACCAAATCAGAATAAAGCCAGTCTGACATTTTTTCCTCCAAAAAAAGCGTTGTCCGGCAGCCGTTCCCTATGCCGGCACGGTTGACATGGCCCTCAGCCGCGCGATGATGGGCGGCAGGGTCTGGAGCACATAATCGATGCCTTCTTCGGTAACGCCCCAACCGAGGCTAAACCGGATCGAGCCGTGGGCAAATTCGGGCCCCGCGCCAATGGCGAGAAGTACGTGGGAAGGTTCAAGGCTCCCCGAAGCGCAGGCCGAACCGGTGGATACCTCAATGCCGGCAAGGTCAAGGGAAAGCAGAATCGCCTCGCCTTCGGCGCCGGGAAACGACACATTGAGGGTGTTCGGAAGCGTGTCCCCGGCATGGCCGTTTATCTTAATGTGGGGCACCCGCTCAAGCAGGCCGTCCCGGAGCCGGTTCCGGAGGGCGCACATTTCCCGCCCGTACACGGCAAGATGCTCCCGCGCCAGAACCGCGGCGGTCCCGAATCCCAGAATTCCGCCGTTGTTGTAGGTTCCCGCCCGGTAGCCGTCTTCCTGATGCCCGCCCTGAATCAGGGGAAAGAGGGGCGCGCCTTCCCGCACCCAAAGCGCCCCTACCCCTTTGGGTCCGTAAATCTTGTGGGCGGACATGGTAAGATAATCCACGCCCAGTTCCGTTACGTTCACGGGAACCTTCCCCACCGCCTGCACCGCGTCGGTATGGAAAAAAGCCCCCGCTTCGCGGGCCGGCGCGGCCAGCGCGGCAATGTCCTGAATCGTGCCGATTTCGTTATTCGCCATCATCACCGACACAAAAAGGGTCTTTTCGCTCAGGGCGGAACGGTAGGCGTCCATTCTGACTTTGCCGTTCTGGTCCACCGGGAGAAAGGTAACGTCAAAACCCATTTCCGCGAGGTCCCGCGCGGAATTAAGCACGCAGGGGTGTTCTATTTCCGTGGTGATGATGCCCGTGCGCCCATCCTTTTTGGGCGCGCCGTCCGGCCCCGCCGCAAGACGCCGCATGGCCTGGAAAACCGTATTGTTCGATTCTGACCCCCCCGAAGTAAAAATAACCCCTTTCGCGCTGCCGGAAAGGAGATCGCCCACCGCCTGCCGGGCTTCTTCCACCCGGGCGCGGGCGCGGCGTCCATCGGCATGCATGCTGGAGGCATTGCCGTAAACGGCAAGGTCCTCGATGATGGCCGCGCGAACCTCGTCCCGCAGGGGAGTGGTAGCGTTATAATCCAGATACACGTGCGTTTCTTTTTCCGGCATAAAGAACTCCTCAATCCGGGCACAGGGTCAGGGACGCTTGCCTCCGGTAATCCTTACCTTTCTTATCATATTAGTACTTATAAATATATGCAATATTGGAGGCATTCAACAACTTTTATTTTCCCTCTGGCCCCTGGCCCGCCGAGCCCTCCCCCCCTCCCCTGCTTTTCCATCCTTATACGGGAAGCGTTTACGCGGGATCCCCAAAAACGGCGCGGAAATTCCGGTCCGCCGCGGCCTCAGTTTCCATGGCCGTGCCCCCGTCGCGCTCCGCCTCCCGGCGCAGACGCGCAATGCCCTGAATAATGACGGAAAGACCGGCGGGCGTGGAAAACGGGTGAAAACGAAGCGGCTGGAACGGCGCGTCGGTTTCCGTAAGCAGCCGGTCCAGGGGCAGCGCCGCCGCGGCCCGCATCGCCGTCTGGTGATTAAGAACCACCGCCGTACCGAAGGAAAACCAGGCGTTGATCCCC
>JAITGJ010000048.1 GCA_031280705.1 Spirochaetaceae bacterium | reverse complement strand
TTTATATCACGCCTGTGAAACAGGGGATATTGATACGCCGTTATTTGCGGCAATGGTTCATAATGCCGCCTGATATGGACCTTTGCCGGGAACAAACTTACCCAGGAAGTTATGGGAGTAAAGATAACGATACCGTACACGATAAAAGGAAATGCCATTGCCATGGTGTACGAAGGCGCAGAAGTTGAGTTTGAGTATAAAATTGATGGAAACACATTGACCGTCAATTTTATGGGGTTGATGGATGTAGAATTCACCCGTGTTGAAAAACAATAATACTCCGTCCCGGCGGACGCGGTATTAAACCCAAAAGGTTACGTACTGGGGGCTGCACCCTCCATGACGCGGCGCATAAAGCGTATTGATCAAGTGTTTACAATCTGTTCGTCAATGGGTTTGCCGCCGGGGACCATGGGCAGTACCATTTCGTCCCGGTCAATGCGCGCTTCGACAAGGGCGGCCCGCCCCGCCGCGAGCGTTTCCCGCGCCGCGTCCAGCGCCGCGCCAAAGGCCGCCTCGTTTTCCGCGCGGAATCCCGCAATGCCGTAGGCTTCCGCCAGTTTTACAAAGTCGGGCGGGCGCTCCAGCGTGGTTTCGGCGTAGCGTTTTTCGTAAAAAAGATTCTGCCACTGGCGTACCATGCCCAAAACGCCGTTGTTAAACACGATGATCAGCAGGGGGAGGCTGTACGCGCCCACCGTGGCAAGTTCAAGGCAGTTCATGCGAAACGATCCGTCTCCGGTAAAGAGCACGACGGGCCGGTCCGGATTGCCGGTTTTTGCCCCAACCGCCGCGCCGAGGCCGAAGCCCATTGTTCCAAGGCCCCCGGAACTCAAAAATGAACGGGGGCGGCTCACGGGATAAAACTGGGCGGCCCACATTTGATGCTGGCCCACATCCGTAACGGCGATGGCATCCGGCCCGAGGCGTTTCGCGGTTTCTTCAATAACAAAACGCGGGTGCAGGGCCGTTTTGCGGTGGTGCGCTTTGGGGTATTCCGCCTTCCAGCGCGCCACTTCCCCGTCCCAGCCGCTTTCCGTGGCGGCGGGAAGTTTTGCAAGCGCGGCCCCAAGCGTGGCGCGGAGGTCCCCCTGCACCCAGGCCCGCGCGGGGATATTTTTGTTGATCTCCGCGCTGTCAATATCGAAGTGAAGGATCTCCGCGTCCCGGGCGAATTTATCCGCACGGCTGGTTACCCGGTCGGAAAAACGCGCCCCCACCGCCACAAGCAAGTCCGCTTTCTGGACAGCCTTGTTTGAGGCGACCGTACCATGCATCCCGATAAGACCCGTGTAGAGCCGGTGATCGCGGGGAAAGGCCCCGATCCCCATGAGAGAAAGGGCCACCGGCGCGTTAAGCCGCTCCGCAAGCGCGGCAAGTTCCGCTTCCGCGCCGGACGCGATTACGCCGCCGCCCGCGTAAATAACGGGGCGTTTTGCGGCCGTTAAAAGTTCCACCGCCCGGTCTATGTCCGCGCCGCTCCAGCCGGCCCGCCGGTTCCGTTCCTCAAGCCGTTCCGCCCGGGCGGAAAGCGCGGGTCCGGCCCCGCCCCGGTCTTCCGGAGCGGGCCGCCGCGTTCCGGGGCGGCCCGCGGCATTTTGAAGCGGGGTCCACGCGGCGGTAAGGGCGGTAATGTCCTTGGGAATGTCGATAAGCACCGGCCCCGGCCTTCCGCTCTGCGCCACGATAAACGCTTCCCGGACAATTTCCGCAAGTTCACCCGCTTCTTTTACGATCCAGTTGTGTTTGACGATGGGCATGGTGATGCCCGCAATGTCCACTTCCTGAAAACTGTCTTTTCCCAAAAGCGGCGCGGCGACATTCCCCGTAATCGCCACCACCGGGGAAGAATCCATATACGCCGTGGCAATGCCGGTTACCAGGTTTGTCGCGCCCGGTCCGGACGTGGCCAGGCACACGCCCACCCTGCCGGTAGAGCGCGCGTAACCGTCCGCGGCATGGGCCGCATGCTGTTCGTGGCTGACAAGGATATGCCGGATACGGTCCCGCTGCCTGAAAAGTTCATCGTAGATATTCAAAACCGCCCCACCCGGATACCCGAATACGGTATCCGTCCCCTGCTCAATCAGGGTTTCTATCAAAATACGGGCGCCTGTGTACTGCATTGCGTCTCCTTGCGGCATAAGCGGGATTTGTTCAACAATCCGGCCGGTTCCGGAACAAGTCTAATATAGCGGCTGCGGGGAAAAAAAGGAACCGCCGCGCGGGGCGGGAGATATCCGGGTGAAAAGGCCGGGCGATAAAACCTTGAATACTTTTCTTTTGACAATTCCGCGCACACAGGGTATACTGCCTCTATGGAAAAACCAGTACAGTCCGCGGACACGCGGAGCGCGGCAGGCTCCCCGCCGCAGGCGGGGACTCCACCTGCGGTGGAGATGCGGGACATCACCATGATGTTCGGCTCGTTCAAGGCCAATGACCAGGCCCGGCTTACCGTTCCGGCGTGTTCGGTTCACGCGATCCTTGGGGAAAACGGGGCGGGAAAAAGCACCCTGATGAATGTGCTTTACGGGCTGCTTCAGCCGGATTCCGGGGAAATCTACATCAAGGGCAAAAAGGTAACGATTGATTCCCCGGCAAAGGCGATTGAGTACGGCATCGGCATGGTGCATCAGCATTTTATGCTGGTACCGCCCTTTACGGTTACGGAAAATATCATCCTGGGCATGGAACCGGTCAGGGGGTTCGCCGCAGTGGTGGATCAGGCGCGCGCCCGCGCGGAAGTGCAGTCGTTAAGTGATCGCTACGATCTGAAAGTTGATGCCGCCGCGAAGGTTGAAGATATTTCTGTCAGTATGCAGCAGCGGGTAGAAATCCTCAAGGTGCTTTACCGGGGCGCGGACATCCTGATACTTGACGAACCGACGGCGTCGCTTACCCCGCAGGAAATTGAGGAACTGGGCATGATCATGAAAAACCTTGTGAAAGAGGGAAAAACGGTGATCATTATTACCCACAAACTTGCGGAGATAAAGGCGATGGCCGCCGAGTGCACCATTATCCGCGCGGGAAAAACCATCGACACGGTAAAAGTTGCTGATGTGAGCGAGCAGGATCTGGCGTCAATGATGGTGGGCCGTGCGGTTGAATTTACGACCGCGAAACAGGAGGCGCATCCGGGCGAGGTAGTGCTCCGGGTGGAAAATCTTGTGGTAAAGGATTACTGGAACCACCCGGCCGTAAACGGCCTTTCCCTTACCGTGCGCGCGGGCGAAATTGTCGGCATCGCGGGCGTGGACGGAAACGGTCAGTCGGAACTGGTGGCCGCCCTGACGGGGTTACGGAAATGCGTATCCGGGATCGTTACGGTAAACGGGATCGATATTTTTAACCGGAACCCCCGCGCCATTTTTGAAACCGGCGTTTCCTCAATTCCCGAAGACCGGCAGAAACACGGCCTTGTGATGGATTTTTTTGTATCGGAGAATATGGTGCTTCAAAATGTGGGAGAACAGCGGTTTTCTTCCCGGGGATTTCTCAAAATGAACAGCATTCTTTCCCACACAAACGCGCTGATTGACCGGTTTGATGTGCGGCCCCGGAGCAGCGCCGTTCAGCGGGCGGGGAGCCTTTCGGGGGGGAACCAGCAGAAGGTGATTATCGCGCGGGAAGTAACAAACAACAAGGATCTGCTTATCTGCGTAAATCCCACGCGCGGCCTTGACGTGGGCGCGATAGAATATGTGCACCGCTACATCGTCGCCCAGCGGGACGCGGGAAAGGCAGTGCTTCTCGTATCATTTGAACTGAGCGAAATCATGAATCTTTCCGACAGAATTGATGTCATGTTCCGGGGAAAAATTACCGGAAGCGTCAAGGGAAGCGAGGCCGAACAGTCCGCGCTGGGGCTTCTCATGGCCGGCGGCGCGCAGAGCGGCGCTTCCGCGCCGGGAAACAGAACACAGGGAGGCGCGGCATGAGCGGTGCGGCGGACAGTATTACTACAGGCGGCACGGCGGAAAAGAAAAAAGCAGGGAATCTGCTCAGGTCCATCTGGGATTCTCCCCTGCTGTATACGTTTCTCGCGGTGTTTACGGGACTGCTTGCCGGTTCCCTTATCCTGCTGATTACGGGTTTTAACCCCATCACCGCTTACGGGGTGCTGTTTGGGGGGATTTTTGGCTCCTTCAAAAATATCATGTATACGGTGCAGTACGCGACGCCGATTATCCTTACCGGCCTTTCGGTAACGTTTGCCTTCAAGACCGGGCTTTTCAACATCGGCGCGGAGGGGCAGTACATTATGGGGAGCATTACCGCCCTCATGGTGAGCGTGGCCGTTCCCCTGCCGGCGGGCATTCACGGCGTTGTCTGCGTCCTTGCCGGGGGCCTCGCCGGGGCCGCGCTGGGCGGCATCGCGGGAATGCTCAAGGCGTACCGGGGCATACACGAAGTGATCGTAACGATCATGCTTAACTGGATCGCGTTTTACCTTTCCAATTTTTTGGCGATGTCTCCCGGGTTCAAAAAGCCCAACTCCACCGCCACGGTCGACATCAGCGAAACGTCCCGCATTTTTACGAACGCGTTCCGGGGGACGCTGGGGGCGGTGCGCGTCCACTGGGGCACGCTGCTTGCCCTTGCGGCGGTTGCCGCGACCTGGATTATCCTCAACAAAACCACGCTGGGATTCCGGCTCCGGGCTGTGGGCTTTAACCGGAGCGCCGCCGAATACGGCGGAATTCCTGTTGCGCGGTCCGTCGTTACCAGCATGGGAATAGCGGGATTACTGTCCGGCTTTGGCGGCGCGGTGCAGGTGCTGGGCGTTGTGGGCCGCGTAACGCAGCTTGCCGCGCAGGAAGGCTATGGCTTTGACGGCATTTCCGTTTCGATGATCGGCGGCCTTACCCCGGTGGGATCCCTCTTTGCGGGGCTTTTTTACGGAGGCATGAAATACGGCGGCAGTAAACTCAACACCATCGGCGCCCCGAGCGAACTGGTCAATGTTATTATCGGGGTGATTATTTATTCCATCGCCATCATGGGCGCGTTCCGCGCGCTTGTTAAATTCTTCCGGGCGAAAAAAGAGGGGAAACCGGCATGATCGTAAGTACTTCCGACATCGGGCTTTTAATCAGTTCAACCATGACCTACGCGGCGCCCCTGATTTTCGCGGGCATGGGCAGCATCATGAGCGAAACGGGCGGCGTGGTAAATATCGGCATCGAAGGGCAAATGACCATCGGGGCGTTTACCTGTGCGGCGGTAGCGGTGCTGACAGCAAATCCGTGGCTGGGCCTTTTGGCCGCGGCGATTGCCGGCGTCATATTTGGATTTTTGCACGCGCTCGCGTCAATTACATTCCGCGCCGATCAAACCGTTTCCGGAATCGCCATCAATCTGCTCGCACCGGGCGCGGCAATTTATTTCTGCAAGGCGGTATTTGAAGGTTCCACCCAGACAAAACCCGTGGAGCTTTCCGACAAACTCCCCCTGGTGCTGGGATCGCTGTTCCCCGCCGATTCGTTCTTGGGCTATGCCCTCACCAACTATCTTTCCGCGTATGTATGCTTCATTCTTGCCGCGCTGGTGTGGTTTCTCCTTTTCAGAACGCGGCTCGGGCTCCGTATCCGCGCCGTGGGCGAACACCCCCGCGCGGCGGCAACGCTCGGCATCGGCGTTTTTGGCGTGCGCTATTTTTGCGTCATTTCTTCGGGCGTTCTCGCGGCGCTGGGCGGCGCGGTAATTCCCCTGTCAACGGTGTCGTTCTTTTTCCCGTCCATTATTTCCGGCCAGGGCTTTATCGCCATTGCCGCGGTGATCTTCGGCAAGTACCGGCCCCGCGAAACGGTGTTCGCCTGCCTGCTTTTCGGGTTCTGCAAATCCCTGGCCCTCACGCTGGGAAATCCGAAATTCGGGTATTCCGTATCGACTCATATTCTCAATATGATTCCCTACGTGATCACGCTCCTGGTACTGCTCTTTGTGGGGCGAAGCCACGCGCCGGCGGCATCAGGCAAGATTTACGGCGGCACGGGAGCCTAGGGGACGCTGATTCAGGTACCCCCGGCAGAGCAAAGCCGGGGGAAGGGGGCCGATGAGCGTCAAAGCTCATCAGTGCTTCCCTAGAAAGCCCGCACCGCATGAATGCGAATATTGGGTTTTGCGGCTACGCTATTATATCCTGCCAGAGGCACGCATGTGTCTCCGTGAGGACGTAACAGACAATCATGCTTTTGCCAGAGCATCTTAGAGTTGTTTAATAACTTCAGTTATTAAACAACTCTAATGTTATTGTAGGCACTATTAATTCATCGGTATTCTCAATGATTTCTGATACTATATTCCCTGCTTCCGTACCGGAGAAATATTCAAGCCAAAATGTTGAATCTATGACATTCATATTCTATCATCTTCCCGTAAAATAGTTGTGTCAATCCCCTTGAGATTCAGGGCCAGCGCACTATGATTTCTAATTCCTTATAGGATAAGGAATTAGCTTACACTCATTTTTCAGGGCTAAAATCGTAATTCTTTACAGCATAAAGAGTTAGCATACATAGTGCGC
>JAITGJ010000027.1 GCA_031280705.1 Spirochaetaceae bacterium | reverse complement strand
CCCCGCGGGGCCGTTCCCGTTTGCCGTACCGGCGGCGCGGACCGGGCGCATCGTGAAACCGGATGATACGCGCCGCCGCCGAGCGGCGCAGTGGTACGCGGCGTGTGATGATGATATGCTTAATTATATATTATATAACGATTTACGCACGGGGGGGGGGGGTATTACCGTCCGGCGCGCGTAACGCAAATATCACACGGGCCGGAAACGTTTCGTAAGATGACATATTTCAAATGATAATTTTTCGCGGCGTTCCGGTCAAGAAACCGGCTTGTTTTTTTGGGCGTGTTGTGGCCGGTCCGTAAGTTTATCGAAGGGGCCCGGGAAAGCGTTTGTTTAGATCAATATTTAACCGCGAATGACACGAATAGCGCACAGCGGGTTTTTCCTCTCTCAATGTTCCATTTTCAATTTAACCCTAGGCCAGCAGGTCCGTAAAGCCCGCAAGAAGCCGCCGCGCCTCCCGCCGGGAAGGCGGTTCGTCCCCGCCCCGTCCGGCGTCTTCCACCGCGCTTCCCGTGCGGGCAAGGATATCCTGCGCCTCCGCAAGGAGCGCGGCCCCGCGCGCGGCGGCTTCCTCAATCACGCCCGCCCGTGCAAATTCCCCGATAAGTTCCTCAACCTCGTCCGCGTCTACGCCCTGTACGCGAGCCGCCTGGAAACAGCGCGTTACCAGAGCGGCCTTTTCCGGGTGCTTTTCCAGAAACAGGATGGCCGGAAGGCTTTTTTTTCCTTCAACAATATCGTCCCCCCGTTTTTTGCCGGGGTTTCCCGTGGTAAGGTTTTTTACGTCGTCCAGTATCTGAAAGCCCACGCCAAGGCGCTCCGCCGCGTCCCCGGGCCCGCCCTCCGGTGCGGCAGAACGGTCCAACCGCCCCGCCGCGCAGACGCCAAGCGCCGCGGCAAGACGCGCGAGGGAACCGGTTTTAAGGCGGCACATGGTTTCGTATTCCGCCGCCCCCGGCGCGGCGCCGCGCTCCCGGTGCCAGGCAATGTCCATCGCCTGCCCCAGATGAAGCCGCCTGAGATGCTCCGCCCAGAGCGCGTAGGCCGCCGCCTTCCGTTCGGCCGGGGCGTCCCACCGGTCGATGCAGGAAAGGGGCAAGAAATAGAGAAAACTTCCCGAATTGATGGCCCGGTCCTCTCCGTAACTGATGTGTGCGGCGGGTTTTCCCCGCCGGGTATCGGAATGATCCTCAATATCGTCGTGAATAAGGCTGGCGTTATGGGGAAGTTCCACCAGCGGCACAAGGGGCAGCGCCGCGCCGCCGCCGCCGAGCGCCTCGCAGACCAGCACCTGGAACAGCGGACGCCAACGTTTCCCTCCCCGTGAAAGGAGGTCCCGCCCCGGCTCCGCAAGTGAACGGAGCATCCCGTCCGCGACAATAAGCCCCGGCGCGATATACTCCGTAAGCCATGTCCCGCCGGGGTTTTCAGGAAGCGCCGCGTTTATGCGCTCCTCGATTTTTTCAAGCCGTGCGCGATACCCTGCATCCATGGCGATGAGTATAGCGGGAACGCCGCGCGGCGTCTTCCCCGCGCCCTGGCGAACCGTCCGCTGCGGACACGTCCCGCACCGGCGGATACCCGCCAACGCCGGACGTGAACACTGTGCGCAAATCGTTCAGCATCGTTCGATGCGCCGGACGATGACCGCCTGCCCGGCCCGGCGGCTCAGGGCGGCGCGCCGCTTTTTATCCCGATGCCGATACACCCGGCCACCGCCCGTTCCCGGCCCGGAACGCCGCCGTGAACGGGCGTGTTGACCACGCGAACCACGCCGTCCGCGCCGCGCAGGGCCAGGGCGCTTGAGCCGCCGCCGTCAAAATTGATCCCGTCTTCCGCACCCAGCGCCCGGAGCAGGAGCGCCGTCTCCTCCTCCGTAGCCCCGGCGCTCCCGAACCGCCGCCCGTCAATCACGAGAAAGTAGAGGTACCGTCCCCCGGCGGAAAGCCCCGCGGCGCTGCGGGGATAACGGACCGTGCGGTTCACCGTCCGCTCCGTTGCCGCGCCGCCCGCCAGAATCCGGTGAAATCCCCCCGCCGCGTGGCGCACACCGGCCAGCGCGAGGACTTCTTCCTGACTCACGATGGCCGCGCCGCCGGAGCCGTAAAATACCAGGGCGTCAAAGCCGGCGTGGGGCGGTGAGCGGATCTCGCCTTCCACGATAATCACGCCGGCATTGGCGCGGCCTTCCCCTTCCCGGTCCGACGCGGGATCAAAAGGAAGCGCGTTCATGCCCGCGAGGAGGCCGTTTTCGCGTACAAAGCCGCTTACCGTGATGCTCAGGGCGTACCCGTCCGGCGCGTGTCTATCCGGTCCGGGCGGTGAAGGGGGCCTTCCGCCTTCCCGTACCACAATCTGCAGTTCCGGCGCGGTAAGGTCCACCCGGAGGGCGCGAAAAACGAGGCGCGGAGACGCGGTTCTTCCCGCAAAAAAGGAAAGCCCGTCCGTAATTTCCGTCGCGAACGGTTCCCAGCGGGGGCCCGCGGCTGTTTCCGCAGGTGTGGCCCAGACCGCTTCGCGGAAAATCCCGGCAATGCCGCCTCTGGCAACACGGCCCGGCGGGCCGTTTCCCCATGAGGCGCAGGAAAAAAGCGTTAAAAAGAGAACGATACCAATTACCGGAAAGCGGCGGAAGCAATATTTCCCCTCCGCCCGTACCGCGCCGTTCATACCGTTGACATTCTACCGCCGGAGTTTTCTTTGTCAAGGAAAGGCTGCCGGCACGTCCGCCCGGAGGGACGCTGCCCGCACACCCTGCCCTGGATGGCGGCGAAGCATAATACCGCGGAATATACCGTGAAAACTGCCCAAATGGCCCGGCGCGCCGTTTGGGTATTTATGCCACGGCAGCGCAGAACTGTTGACAATAAATGCTATTTTTGACCAACTGTATACCGGACTTGTTTAATAGAGCTGTTCTGAAACTTCAGTTTCAGAACAGCTTCCGCTTAAAAACGCGGTTTCATAAGGCTTTAGCCTGAGAAACCGCAGGACGTGTTCCTAAACCAACCGGGTTTTGGAACA
>JAITGJ010000280.1 GCA_031280705.1 Spirochaetaceae bacterium | reverse complement strand
CGGCGTTTGGGCTTGGGGTTTGCCTGTCCAAATCGCAAAGCGATTTGGACACGGCAAAACCCCGCATTTGCTCACCGGGGAGGGACTACCCCGGTCCCCGGCGTGCCCACTATCCGCATGGATGCGTGCCCAAACGCCTGCGGCGTTTGGGCTTGGGGTTTGCCTGCCCAAATCGCAAAGCGATTTGGGCAGGGCAAAACCCCGCACTTGCTCACAGGCACTGCCCTGGGTTTTGTGCTAGAAACTCCAGCCCAGCAGGAATTTGATCTGGTGCGCGATATTTTCGCTGCCGTTGCCTATATAGTCGCTGGTGTCGTTGTAGACTTCCAGGCGGTAGCGGAACTGGAACTGCGCGGCGGGGCCGAAGAAGCCCGGCGCGACGGTCCACTGGAGCCAGGGTTCAAAAGCCATGTTGAACTTTCCGGCATCGGAAATTCTGGGAACGGAGAACGCCATGTCAAAAATAAATTTGAAGGCGTCGCTGATGACGTAGGAAACCTGCGGCTTGACGGCGGCGGTAAAATCAATATCGCCGCTTACGGGGTCTTTGCCGATGGCGATGGCTTCTCCGTCAAAGAAACTGAAATCGCCGTTGCCCAACTGGATGACTACCTGCGCGGCCAGCGCGGGGCTGATCTGGTAGCCGGCAATAATACCGGTAATGTTGCTGAAGGCGTCAAAATCGTTCAGGCTGCGGAATTTGGATTCGATGCTGAACTTGAGATTCTGCACGGATTTCAGCTTAAACTGGAAGAACACATCGGCGGATGCCGGCGTAGGCACGGAAGGAGCGGTGATAGATGCGGCCCGCCAGTTGGTACTGGAACTGTCATCAAACACGAGCATGAAGTCAAACGGCGCGGAGGTGTAGTATACGCCCACGTCAATGTTGCGGAAGTAGGATTCCGGATCATAGGCGTCAGTAATACTGGGGTTGGGAATATCGCCGTAGACGTTGAACTGGAGGCCCTCTATGGGAGTAAATCCTATGGCCCAGGAAAGCCGCCGGTAATTGGGCGACCAAACATTCCAGTCGGTCCAGTTGAATTCTTCCACTTTTCCGGCGCGGACATGGATTTTTTTGTCCAGGAAATACGCCCAGGCAAACGCGTTGTTGATGGCCAAGACATCGGACGGCGGCGCGGCGAAACCGGGATCCGCGGGTGTAAAGCCCAGGCCAAACTGCGCGCCGTAATTGCCCGCGTCGTACCTGCCGGAAAGCCCCATAAAGTTGACCGGTCCCAGATCGCCCAGATCGAAATCAAACTTGTTGCCCTTGGTGGGGAAGACTGCGTTTGATACATAAGTGCTGAACCGGACCATCGCGTTTACGGAACCGTTGATGGTGAGCGCGGGGGGGGGGGATTCCTGCGCGAACAGTCCCGCTCCCACCGCCAGTAAGACGAGCATTGCAAACATTTTTTTCATAAGTATTCCTCCTAAGATACTTGTCGAAGATGGCCGCCACGACGGCCGTAACCTTCTTGTAAGTTAGATTATTTTCCTATGGCTTTTTGTGTTTGTCAAGAAAAATTTTTGTTTTTTTATAAATTTCTTCCCGGACGCCGGTACACGCCGCACGCCGGTTGTTGAGATACCCGGGCCGCCCGGCCCGGTACAGTTTTTTGCCCAAAAGCCTGCGGCGTTTGGGCTTGGGTTTTGCCGTGCCCAAATCGTAAAGCGATTTGGGCAGGCAAAACCCCGCATTTGCTCACGGGGCTATCCCGGCCCCCGTACCGGAGGCCCCCTCCGCTCAAGCCCCCGGTAAGCCCCCCTGTCTAATCTGCATGGATGCAGATTAGACAGGGTTTCGAGCGCCGCCTGCCCTGGGTTTTGCGGCTACGCCGCAAAACCCGCATTTGCTCACAGGGCTACCCCGCTCAGAATGTCCAGCCGAAGGTTAGGCTGAGGGTGTTGGCAATGCTTTTGCCGCCATTGGTTGAATACCAGGAAGCCACGGGGTATGAAGCGGACGGTTCGCCATAGTAGTAGAATGTATAGAAGAAATTAATGGTTGCCGCGTAGGGGAACGGTCCCAGCGTCCACGCGAGTTTTGGTTTAACAAACACATCAAGGTGAATGTCATCCGTATTGGGAATCTGGACGCCGATGGTAAAGAACAGTTTTATCGCGTCATTCAGGGTGTACTGGAATTCTGTGTTGGTGCTGAGGGTAAAGCCCGTGCCTTTGGTCAGGAGCGCCGTTGCGGGGGGCGGGCCGCCAAAGCCGGGCGCGGCGGCGCCAAGGTCGATAAAGATGCGCGCAAACAGGGCGTCCGCGATCTGGTACCCGGCCTGGAGGCCGGCGACAGCGGTCAAGGCGCCGCCGTTTTCTTCCGTAAGGTTCTGGAATTTGGATTCAACGGAAAGCGTCAGTTTGGGAATTGCGGTAAATCCAAAATAGGCTTCCACGTCAATCTGCTGGTAATTCGGGCCGTTTCCATTGTCAAAACCCACAAAGAAAGTAAAAGACGGATTAACGTACCGTACGCCAAAGTCGATATTACGCGCAAAGTCTTCCGGGTCAAACCAGGTGTGGGTGGGGGCGGGGGCAGCGTGAGGGAAATCGATCGTTTTTGCCCGGATGTCAAACTGGAGGCCGGGAATGGGGGCGATGGTCAATAACACCGCGTTGCTGGCGGGTCCCCCGGCGAGCGACCACGCGTTCACGGGCGTGAAATAATCGTTATCGCCAAAAAAACCGGCCTTTACGGCAATTTTACTTTCCAGGAATTTTGCCCAGACGTTTGCTTCGGTAACGTACAGGCGATCAGAAGTCCAGAAACCGTCGTAGGTATTGTTCGCGTTAAGGCTGAGGCCGAAGTTTAATCCGTAGGTTCCCTGGTTCAAAGCGCCCCGGAACGCTACCGTGTCGCCGCCGACCAGATAATCATCTCCGGCATAGACATCTATTATGTTTCCGTTGCCCGTGTTTTGAAACCGGAGACCGGAAATAACACTACCGCTTAATGCAATTCCCGTTGGGGGGGGGGGGGAGTCTGGGCCGCGATTCCCGCCGCCGCGGACAATAGTAAAAACACCGCGCACATTTTTTTCATCATAGTATTCCTCCTAAGATACTTGTCGGAGGGAGCCGCCACGACGGCCGGAGCCTCCGTTAAGATAGATTATTTTCCTCCGGTTTTTTTTACTTGTCAAGAACATTTTTTATTTTTTGCACAAGGCGCAAAAAGCCCGCGTCTGTTCGCGGGGCCTTAACCGCCAATTTGGCGGAGTATGAGGGGATGGACTTCCGGGGGGGCTTCGCCGTAGGTTACGGCGCGTTCAAGCAGGGGGAGCGCGGCATCAAGCCCCGGACGGTCCCTGCCCCACACGGTCATGATCCGGTCCCCCCGCCGTACCGCCGCGCCGGATTTTTTGTGGAACTGTACGCCGGCAGTGGGGCTTACGCGGTCTTCCGTGCGGTTTCTGCCCACGCCCAGGTCCACCCCCGCGCGGCCCACTTCCCCGGCGTCAATGCGGGTAATGTACCCGTCAGAGGCGGCCCGGACTTCTCCGCATATTTCAGAGCGGTACGTTCCCCGCAGGGCAAGCAGTTTTTCAACATCCCCGCCCTGGCTTTCCACATTTTTCAGAAATAACTGCCGGGGCGCTCCCGATGCAAGGGCCTCTTCACAGCGCGCTCTGCCCTCCGCGGCGTCCGCCGCCTTGCCGCCCAGCACGGCCATACGCGCGGCAAGCTCAAGCGTAACGGTCATCAGATCGGCGGGGCCTTTCCCTTCAAGGCAGTCAAGGCTTTCTTCGACCTCAAGGAAATTGCCCACCATATTGCCCAGCGGCTCGTCCATATCGGTAAGGAGGGCGATGATTTTTTTCCCCATGGCCGCGCCGGTATGTACGAGGGATTCGGCGAGCGCCTGTGCGTCTTCGCTCCGTTTCATAAAGGCCCCCGATCCGTATTTTACGTCAAAAACAAGCGCGTCCGCGCCTTCGGCTACTTTTTTGGAGAGGATGCTTCCGGTGATCAGGGGAATGGATTCCACGGTGGCCGTTACGTCCCGCAGGGCGTACATAAGCCGGTCGGCGGGCACAATGTCCGTTGTCTGGCCCGTCATGGCAAAGCCGTCCCGCGCCAGGATCGCGCGGAATTCAGCGGCGGTAAGGTCCGTGCGGTAGCCGGGAATCGCCTCAAGTTTGTCCAGCGTGCCGCCGGTGTGTCCCAGCGCGCGGCCGGACATCATGGGATCGCGGATGCCCAGCGCGGCCACAAGCGGCGCGATGATGAGGCTTGTTTTGTCGCCCACGCCGCCGGTTGAGTGCTTGTCCACAAAGGGGCCGGGAATCCCCGCAAGGTCCATCACGGAGCCTGAGCGCAGCATGACGGTGGTCAGCGCGGCCGTTTCCGCCGCCGTCATCCCCCGGAAAAATACCGCCATGGCCCAGGCGGCAATCTGATAATCGGGAATTGCGCCGGACACATAGCCGCCGACAAGAAATTCTATCGCCTCGCGGGAAAGTTCCTTCCCCGCGCGTTTATCCATAATAACGTCTACCGCGCGCATCGCACCCTCCGGAGACTTACCATACCACGCATGGGGGAAAAAGGCAAACGAAAAAACCCGCGCCGCGCCAACCGGACGCCGCGCCAACTGGACGCCGCGCCAACTGGACGCGACGCCAACCGGGTTTAGGGCAGTTCGCCCGCGCGCCACCGGTTGATAAGATAGCGGGACACGGAGCCGCTGCCCGGCAGGGCCGGAAGGTTTTCCCGGCTGAACCAGCGGACATCCTCAATTTCCGCGCCGTCAGGGCACGGTTCGCCAGAACGGTGGCGGGCGGTAAACCCTATCATCAGGGAATGGGGAAAGGGCCAGGGCTGGGAGGCGGCGTACCGGATGTCCTCCACTTCGATGGACGCCTCTTCCCGCACCTCCCGCACGAGCGCGGATTCCAGGTCTTCGCCCGCCTCGGCAAAGCCCGCGAGCAGGCTGTACAGGCCGGGCGGGAAAGCCCGGTTGTGGGCGAGCAGGATTTCATCACGCGCGCTGGTGATCAGCACGATGACTGCCGGGGCGATGCGGGGATATTCCATGCGGCCGCAGGCGGGGCACTTACGGGCGGTTTCCCCGTCCGCATCGGCATTGGGACTGCCGCAGCTTCCGCAGTAACGCGATTCGCGCCGCCACTGGAAAATATGCCAGGCCCGGAGCGCGCGGGAGAGGGAGCCTTCGAGCGCGCCGGTAAAAACGGAAGGAAGCAGGGCGCGCAGTTCCACACTGCGCCAACCGGACGCACTGCGCCAGCCGGACGCACCCGCCGGATGCGCCGCACCTGCCGGATGCGCCGCACCCGCCGGATGCGCCGCGCCGTCATTACGCGCGTCCAGCACACCGTCATGGAGCGCGTAAAACCCGATGGGCGGCGCGCGGGCGGCAAGGTCCGGTATTTCAACATATTCGGCGGCGGCCTTTATCGCTTCGAGCGCGGGATCATCCGCGGCGATACCGTCAAGCAGGCGGTCTTCGGGAACGGACGCGGGAAACAGCAGAACCGGCGTATCGCGCCCGCCGGACGCGCCGCGCCTCCGGGACCCGCCGCGTCCTGTAGGCGCGGCGGGGAGCATCGCAAAAACATACACCCCGCGCGGGGCCGGACACGCCGTCATACGCGCATGGTAGTACGGATGCCGCATGATGACAAGGTTCCGCGGGTGGGGGTAGTGTGCCCAAACCGCGCGGCGGTTTGGGCGCGCCTGTTTTTTCGCTTCGGCTTTTCTTTATATTGAAAAAAAATTGTTGCGCTGCCGCGCGGGGTCTGGTACAATACCCGCATGGCACAAGCAAGCGGTGTTTTTTCCGGGGTGCGCGCGCCCTGGCTTCCCCTTTACCAGCAGTTTCGATCCCGCGCAAAAAAGACGCTGGGCGCTTTTACGGAACACGAAACGTCCCGGGGCATCATCTGGAAACATGCCGGTTCGTTCGCGGAGTTTAACGCCCGGCGGGACGCGCTGGTGATCGCGTTTCCCGCAGAGACGGAGCGGGCGGAATGGAACGCCGCGAAAACCCTCCGGACTTCAAAAAACCGGGTGGTTCACTATTTTGACATAACCGGAGACCGCGGGTTTGACGAATTGCTCGCGCGCCTGCAAGACGCCTACGCCCTGACCGGCACCGGACGCGCCGCGCCAACCGGACGCGCCGCGTCTGCCGGAGACGGCGCGCCTGCCGGAGACGGCGCCGTTACTACTATTGACGAGTACATTGCCCGGTATCCGGCGGAACAGCAGGAGATCATGCGAAAAGTGCGGGAGATGATCCGCCGGGCCGCGCCCAGCGCGGCGGAAAAGATTTCCTACCAGATGCCCACATTTTTCCAGCGGCGCAATCTGGTGCACTTTGCCGCGATGAAAAACCATCTGGGGTTTTATCCCGGCTCCGGTGGCGTGGCCGCGTTTGCGGACGAGCTTGCGCCCTACAAAACGAGCAAGGGCAGTATCCAGTTTCCCTGGACGGAGCCCATCCCCTACCGGCTTATTGAACGGATAACCCGTTCCCGGGTCCGCGCCGAAGAAAGCGCCGCGCCAACCGGACGCGCCGGCAAATAACCCTCAAAAAGCCCCCGCAAGGACGCGTGCCCAAAATCCGGCATCCATGCCGGATTTTGGGCATTATTCCGGATTAAGGCGGATCCAGTTGGCGATCCGCTGTTCCAGCGCGCGGCTTGACGGCGGCGTTTCCGCGCGGATCTGCTCACGGAGCCAGGGAAGGATCACTCTGGTTTTCAGGGCCATCCACCGGCGGGGAAGAATGTCCGGCGCGCGCAGGGATTCGGCGGGCGGCATGTGGCCCAAAAGCGCCGGATAAAAATGAGGGAAAATATGTTCGGTAACGCTGCGCAGGGCGGAAAATCCGCCCGCAATGCCGAAGGTATTTTCGCCCATTCTCAGGCGCTTTGTTTCTTCAAGCAAAAAGCGCTGGGTGTCGTCCCGGAAAAACCAGCGGGTAAATGCCGCCGCGGCCTGGTACGCCCGGCCGTCCCGGCATATACCGTACCAGGTTGAATTTTCCGCGACAGGGATTTCGTCCGCGTCTCCGGCAAGCCAGCGGAAATCCAGCGCGCCGCGCAGTTCTTCTCCCAAAACGAACAGGTCCGCGCTGTCAATGCTGGTAAACAAAATGCGCCCGGACTGGACCAGGCGGATGGGGGGAACAAAAAAATATTTGAAATAAAAATCGTCTTCCAGCGCCATGCCGGCGTTGGCGTCCTCTATCCAGTTCCGGATGTACCGGATGGAATTTTCAAGCGCCTCCCGGTCCCAGACAAGGCCGTCCGCTTCCCGGAACCCGGTGTTGAACAGCGTTGCCGTTATAAAAAGAAAATCATTGCTCCACGACGGCGAAAAACCAACCCGGCTCCAGGACGCGCCATTTGCCGGGGAAACATTATAGGCTTTTCCCTTCGTGCGCAGTTCTTCAAGGCGCGTGGTAAAATTCCCGGCGGGGAGCCCGGCGTTTTCCCGCGCAAAAACCACGGCGGGAATATTGAACGATACGGGAAGGAAATACTGCCGCCCGTCAATTTTCCCCAGCGAAAGGAGCGGGGGATAAAACTGTTCTTCCGGGATGCGGCCCCCGCCGAGAAAGCTTTCCAGCGGGCGGAACAGGACGCGGGACGAAGTATTTTTGAGCCAGCTTGCCGCGACAATATCCGGGCCGCTTTCGTTTGCCGCGCGGAGAAACGGAATATCCTTCCCGTTTTGCTTCCGGTTTCTGATAAGGCGCGCGGCCGGATCGTCAAAACAGCGGACTTCTACCTTGTACTGATTTTGGGCCGCGTTGAAGTATCCCGCGTACACGGCGAATTCCGGGCGGTCGGTCCAGATAACGGCCGCCCGTCCGGTTTTGGCGCAGGACGCGAGGCATACCGCGAGAACCAAAACGGCAAGCGGCGGAAAAACGGGCGGTTTTTTCATAACCCGATCCTGCGCCGCGCCGGGAATTCTGTCAAGCCGCGCGGCTGCGGCTATTCGATGCGGCGGACGGCGCGAAACAGTTCCTCGCGGGTAAGTTCTTTCCAGACGGGCCGTCCGTGGGGACAGCGGGATACGGGCAGGGCCAGGGCCGCTTCGGCAAGGGCAAGCGAGGCCGCGCTGTCCAGATAATCGCCGTCCTTGACCGCCTGGCGGCAGGAGAGGGACGCGGCCCAGCGTTCGGCCATATTTGCTCCGGCGGTTTTGAGGGAAAGAATTGCTTCCACGGTTTCCGCGTCCCCCCGCTGCCACCCGGCGGGCAGGGCCGTTACCCGCCACGCGCCGTCTTCGTGCTCAAGGACGATGCCCAGGCGCGCAAGGTCTTCCCGCTGTTCCCGGAGAAAGCGGTCGTCATCGGCGCTTTCGGTTACAAAAGGGATGGGCACCAGGAGGTCCTGACGGGGCACCGTGCCCGCAAGAAAACGGTTATAGAGCAGGCGTTCGTGGGCGGCGTGCTGATCAATTAGGTAGAGCCGCCCGTCCCGTTCAACCAGAATGAATAACTCAAAGGCGCGGCCCACATAGCGCGTTCCGCCCGCGCGGGCGTTTTCCGCGTCATAGGGGGCGCTCTGTTCCGCGAGGAACAGGCCGCCGTCCGTTTCCGGGCGGGGGAGCGGCGCAAAGCCGGGCCGGGCATCCAGGAGCGCCTCCATGGCGAGCGGCCCCGCCGGGCCTTCCCCAAAAAGCGGCCCGGAGAACGGGGGGGCGCTGCGGGGGGCGCTCCCCCCGCTGGGGGGGGAGGCCGCATCCGTGATGCGGCCGCGGGGGGGGACTCCCCCCGCCTCCCCTCTTCCAAACGCCGCGCGGGTATAACTGATGAGGGCCGCGCTTATTGCGCGATGGATGGCTCCCGCATCGCGGAAGCGGGCTTCGCGCTTGGCGGGGTGGATGTTGAAGTCCGCGAGGGCGGGGTCGATGTCGAGGTATATCGCGCCTACGGGGTGGACGCCGTTGGGAAACCAGTGCTGGAGGCCGTACTCAAACGCCTGGAGGAGGGCGTAGTCCTGGATGCGCCGTCCGTTGGCAAACAGGTACTGCTGGCGGCGGTCCGCGCGGTAGAGTTCCGGCCCGCCTGAGATGATGGCGGCGGAAAATCCCTGTCCCGCCGCGCCGATTTCGTGGAGGAATTTCCGCGAAAAATTCCCCGCGCCGCCATACCCGCCACTGTGCCCGGCGACGCCGCTGTCGAGCATCTCTGCAAACCGTTCCATATAAGAGGACACGGCGGGAAAAAAGAGTTTCTGGCGGCCGTCCTGGGTAAAGCGAAAATTCCGCTCCGGGAAGGCAAGGGCTTTTTCCGTAAATATCTGGCGGCACAGGGCCGCCTCGCCCGCGTCCCGCTTGAGGAAACGTTTACGCGCGGGGATGCTGTCAAAAAGGCCGATGGCGCGGACACTGGTCCCCCGGACGCGGCGGGTCTGGCTGAGGCGCGGTCCGTTTCCCTTGCCGGGGCCAATTTCAAGAAGCCAGGCTTCGCGTCCGTCCACGCTGGAAAGAATTTCGAGTTTGGCCGCGGACATGGCGGCGGAAAGGGCCTCTCCCCGGAACCCCAGGGTGCGCGACCGGGAAAGATCGTCCAGGGAGCGGATTTTGCTGGTGGCGTGGGCTTCCCAGCAGACGGCGAGATTTTCCCGCGTCATGCCGCCGCCGTCATCGATCACTTCAAGGCGGCGGACGCCGCCCGCTTCGATCACCAGGTCGATGGCCGCGGCCCCCGCGTCGATGGCGTTGTCCATAAATTCCCGGACCAGGGCCGCCGGGCGGTCAATAACCTCCCCCGCGGCGATGCGCCGGGCTTCTTCCGGGGGAAGCACCTGAATGGTCCGGCCCGCGCCCTCTTCCGCCACGGCCGTGTCCGGCGCCGCCGGATACGGCGCCGCCTGCGTCATATTCGCCGCTTCCATAAGGCGCTAGTCCCCGCCGTCAAACAGGCCCAGTTCGGCATTTTCCGTTTCGGGCTTTGCCGGCGTTCCGTTAAGGAGGATCTCGATCCGGTTTTCGGCCTTTTCCAGGTCTTTTTCCAGGGAACGGGCCAGCTTGATTCCCTCCTCAAACGCCTTGAGGGCATCGTCCAGGGGAAGTTCCGGACTGCGTATGTCCTCCCCAAGTTTTTCCAGCCGCTCCAGCCGTTCCTCAAAATTTTTCATTTCCGCTTCTCCTCATACGAAAACCGGCCAGGTTTCCGCCAAAATCAACAAACGCGCGCCTCACGGCTGCCCCGGGCGGGCAATTCCCATTCCCGCTTCTATTTCCCCGGTACGCGCCCGGATGCGGCCCACCAGCGGGAAGATTTCCAGCATGTCGCCGGGGGCCACTTCCCCGGCGCTCCGCACCACTTTCCCGGTTTTTTCGTGAATCACGAGCGAAAAACCCCGCTCCAATACCGTCATGGGGTTTGACGCGTCCAGGCCCGTAAAGGCCAACTCAACACGGGTGTGGGCATCGCGGAGCCGTTCCTGTATGGCCGCAACAAGGTCCTCCCGCGCGTCATCAAACCGGAGAAAGCGCGGCTGGAGGATGCCCCGGAAGCGGAATTCCATGTCCCGCAGGCTGAACAGGGCAAGCGCCATCCGTACCCGTTCAAGCCGATCCCGGATGCTCCGTTCAAGGCCGGAACACATTGTTTCCACAACGCCGGGGATTTCGTTCCATTCCGCGCTTACCAGTTCCGCCGCCGCGGAAGGCGTAGGCGCGCGGAGGTCGGCGGCAAAATCCGAAAGCGCCCAGTCAATTTCGTGCCCCACCGCGCTTACCACGGGGATACGGGAAGCGGCCACCGCGCGGACCACGGCTTCTTCCGAAAAGGGCAGAAGGTCTTCAAGCGATCCCCCCCCGCGTCCCACAATGAGTACGTCCGCAAGGGACCAGCCGTTGGCCTGCTCGATACGCCGGGCAATTGCCGGAGCCGCTTCGGCTCCCTGCACCGGGCAGGGCAGAATGATCACGCGCATACCCGGCGCCCGGCGGGCAAGCACGGCGAGAATGTCCCGCACCGCCGCGCCCGTGGGGGAACTGATCACGCCGGCCACGCCGGGAAGCCGGGGAAGGGGCCGCTTGCGCGCTTCGTCAAAAAGCCCGGCCTCCGCGAGAAGCCGCTTCCGCTTTTCCAGCATGGCAAGGATATCGCCCGTCCCCGCCTGCTCAAGCGCTTCGGCAATGATCTGATAGGTTCCCCGCTGGGCGTACACCGAAATATGCCCCGCCGCCCGGACCAGCATACCGTCCCGCGGCTCGAACGTGAGGCTCCGCTGACTGCCCCGGAACATCACGGCGGAAATTGCCGCGCCCGCGTCCTTCAGCGTAAAATAGAGATGACCCGTGCTGGACGGCCGGCAGTTTGAAAGCTCCCCTTCCACGACAATGTCAGGAAATCCGCCCTCAAGCCGCTGCCGGATAAGCTCGGTTAGTTCGGTAACGGAGTATTTCGTCCCCCCCATGAGCCGATTATAAAGCCCCTGTACCGGACAGGCAAGCTGCCCAAGCCGCGTAGCGGCTTGGGCTTGGCCTTTTGCGGCTTTGCCGCAAAAGGCACGGGATCGCGGGGGAGGGGGGGGGATCGTGCCCAAGCCGCTACGCGGCTTGGGCTTGGGTTTTGTGCCGGAG
>JAITGJ010000273.1 GCA_031280705.1 Spirochaetaceae bacterium | reverse complement strand
AAGCATTTTCCAGTATTTTCCAGTATTTTGTATTTTTATATGTTTCTCAACTAAGCCAGCCTGTATTGCGCCTCACCGGCCGGTTTCCGGACAACTCTATGACACAACGCGCATAACGCCGCCGGTTATGGGAACATTCAGGCGGTTTCGCGGGCGTCCCGGTCTTTTTCAAATACAAAGCACGCGGGGACTTTTTTCCCCCGAAAATCCTCGTCCCGGAATTGTCCGGTTATGTCGCGCACGCGCGCGGCGGGCCAGTCTCCGCCGTCGAGGCGAAAGCTGCGGGCATTGACGCTGAAATACAGGACGCCGCCGGGGGCCAGCAGTTCGAGGCACGCGCCGATAATTTCCCGGTGATCCCGCCGAATATCCAGCGTACCGGTCATTTTTGCGGAATTGGAGAACGACGGCGGATCCAGAATGATAAGGTCCCAGCGGCGGGCACTTTCCCGCGCGGCGGGCAAAAAACGGAGAATGTCCGCGGCGATAAAGCGCGGCCTGTTTCCCGTGGGCGATGCTTCCGCACCGTGCGGGGGAAAATTCTCAATGCGCCCGGCATCGAGGCCGTTGAGCGCGAAGTTCGTCATTCCCCAGTCAAGGCTGCGGCGGGATTTATCCACGGAGTCAACGGACACGGCCCCGCCCGCCGCCGCGCATACGGAAAAAGCGCAGGTATAGGCAAAAAGATTGAGCACCCGTTTTCCCCGCGCTTCCGCGCGAATGCGGGCGCGAAGAAGCCGCCGGTCGGGAAAGAGCCCCGTATCAAGATAATCCGTAAGATTTACCCGGAAACGGAGGTCCCCTTCTGCGGTGTCCAGCAGGACGCGATCCGTGCGGCTGTCTCCGCCGCCCGGCGCGTAGCGTTCACCATTTTTGAGTTTTTTCCGTTCCCTGAAAAAAATACGTTCCGCATCAATGCCGAGCGCGTGCGCGGCTGCCTTTTTCATGGCGGTAAGCCAGAGCGCTTCTTCCCCGGCGTCTTTTTCGTAGGGCCGCCGGTACAGTGAGCCACAGAGCGCCGCGTCTCCTCCGCCCGCGGGACGGTACAGGTCCAGCGCCAGGGGAATTTCGGGAATATCCCGGTCGTAGAGCCGGTAGGCCCCGGCCCCGGTCCGTCCGGCCCATTTCCGCAGGTGCTGTTCGCGCTTTATGAGCCGGTTTGCGAACATTTCCGCCTGCCGCGCGGTTTTATCGCTATTTTCTCCACCAATCATGCGGGGGGCTTTCCCGTTTCCCGCGTTTTTGCCCGGAGCATGACCGAAAGCATGGCAAGCCCGGAGGAAAGGTCCTCCTGCTGTACCACGACGTCTTCGGGCACCTTGAGTTTGACGGTGGTAAAATTCCAGATTCCGTCGATTCCGGCGTGGACCAGCGCGTCCGCCGCCGCCTGCGCGGAGGCGGGGGAGACGGTCAGTATCGCTATTTTTGTTCCGGACTCCCGGATTTGCGCCTCCATGCTGCCGGCGGGGAACACCCGAATGCCGTGAATCTCCGTGCCGGCAAGATGGGGATTGATGTCGAAAGCCGCCTGAATGGTAAGGCCGTGGCAGTTAAAGGCCGCGTACCCCATCAATGCGGATCCCAGATTTCCCGCGCCGACAAGTACCGCGTTCCGGGGCGTGTCCCAGCCCAGGTAGCGCTCAATGGCGGTAATAAGCGCCGGAAGCCGGTAACCTTTTTTCGGTTTTCCGGTAATGCCGGTAAGGGCCAGATCTTTCCGCACCTGAATGGGATCCAGCTTGAGTTCCTGGGCAATCACCGTGCCGGAAACATATTCATTTCCCCCGGTTTGCAGTTCTCTGATAATGTTGAGATATGAAGGCAGGCGTCTGACAGACGGCGCCGCGGAAATTTTTTTTCGAATCATGCCCCACTGTACGTTTTTTGCCGGATAAAAGTCAATGAAACAACCGCCCCGTTTCCGGCCCGGCGATTACCGCGCCGCTGTGTGCCAGCGTTCCGTAATTGCGCGGGCGGTATCTTCCGCGCCCTGCCGCCCGGCAAAAAGCGCGCGGAATTCTTCTATTACGGCTGCGTCAAGCCGCGCGGCGCCGTCCCGGGCGGCAAAGTCTTCCAGGGATTCACCGGCCTCGTAGATACTGTACGCTTTGGCAAGGAGCGGATCGTCCCCGGCATAGGTGCCCTGGGTGGTGTCGCCGGGAACGGCTCCCCAGGCGGCGGCAAGACGCGGAGCCTTTGCCGCCAAAAAAGCGACAAAGGCACGGGCGTCCGCTTTGCGGCGGCTCGTCCGCGCGACACCGGCGGTCCATCCTTCAAGGCCGAATACGGGCCGGTCCCGGTATGACGCGGGAACGGGAACAGTGGTAATATCAAACCGGACGCCGGCCTTGCGGAGTTCCCGCGCTTCAGAAACCGGCGCGAGCATCATTGCCGCCCGCCCCGCGCGAAAATCGTCCCGTTTTCCGGCGGCGGTCTTGGTGAACGGATTGGGGGCAAGGTACCCCTTTTCGGAGAGCAGCGCGAGCCAGGAAAGAACAGCGATACTGTTTTGACGGTCAAAGCCCGGCCCCGCAAACGATCCCGCGCCGTCTCCCGGGAAAATGCGTTCTCCGGCTGCCCAGAACCAGGGATAAATATCGGTGTACGCTTCGGCGGCCAGGGCCAGAGAGAGAACCGCGCGGTTTTTCTCCGCCAGTGATTCGGCGAGTTTTTCCAGGTCTTCACGGGTCTTGGGCGGCCGGTCAATGCCCGCGGCCTCCAGAAGTTCGATATTATAAAACAGTACCACCATGGACGATACAAGGGAGCCGGAAGGGTTTTCGCCATTTTTTCCGTCAGGAACCGGGAAGTCCATCTGTGCGCGGATGGCCGGTTCGGAAAGCCAGCGGGACGTAACGCCTATGACGTCCGCCCGGAGCGGCGCTTCGCCATCGGG
>JAITGJ010000261.1 GCA_031280705.1 Spirochaetaceae bacterium | reverse complement strand
CGCGCCGGCCTACGCCGCCTCGGAAGCGTAAAACAACAGCCGATAACCCCAATTTTGTTCGGCGGGCCCCGATAGGGGCCGCCTTTTTTTCAAAAAGTTAATAGCAATCGGCGCGGCTTCCCCGCAAAATTGGAAGCATGGCGTTGATAGACCCCGATAATCCTATTGTCAATGAAAGCGCGGAACAAACCCGCGCCGACTATCTCACGAATCTCAAGATAAACCAGAACGCCGTCCAGAGGGCGATCTATGAATTGACGAAAGTCGGCATTAAATCCTACACGATGAATACCGGGCAGAACGCCGTAACCGTAAGCCGCAACGACCTCGCGGCGCTGCGGGAAACCCTGAAAACCCTCAACGATTTGATTACCGAAGCGGAAGCGGAGGCCGGAAGCGGCGCGGGACAGTTGGTCCAGGTAGTGCCGTGGTAAGACGCGAAGCGGAACTGGTTATGGAAAACGGCGGCTGGCAAAAACTTGAAAACGTGCTTGCCTGCTATATGCTGAACGCCGTCGATGCTTTATTTGACGGGGACAAGTTCCCCGGCAGTTTCGGTTCCACGCGGAATTATTTCGGGGACTTTGGCATTGACTATTGGACGCTGCGCCGGAGGTCGCTCCAGCTTTTTATCGAGAACCCCTATTTTTCCGGCATTGTGAAACGCATTATCCGCAACGAAATCTTTACCGGGATCATGCCGGAGGCCACGCCCATCGGTTCCATCATCTGGCCGGATTTAACCCCCGCCGAGCGGGAGAAGCTCGCGGTGGAATATTCGGAAAACATGACCGAGGGTTTCGCTCTCTACGGCGCGGACTATAACGTGTTTGATTACAAAAAACAGTTGACCTTCGGAGAGTTTCAAAACCAGGTACGGCTTGAGTCAATCCTCTGCGGCGATGGCATTATCGTGAGCCGCGTAAACCAGCAGACCCGGCTTCCCTGCTGGGACTGGATTAACAGCAACCATATCAAAACAAACCCGGAATATAGGCCGAAGGGGAAAAACCGGGGTGGTACACGGCGTGGAGCTTGACGGGCAGGGAAGGCATACCGCCTATCATGTGGAAACCTGGGACGGGGAACAATTTCAATGGGCCCGCGTCCCGGTTACCGGGGAAAAATCGGGGAGGCAGATTTCGTGGATGGTCTACGGCGGGGAAAAAATGCTTTCTTCCGTGCGGGGCCTTCCCCTGCTGGCCAACGCGCTCTATATGCTCAAAGACCTTGACCGCTACAAGGACGCGGAACTCCGGGCGGCGCTGGTCAACTCGCTGTTCCCGATGTTCATAAAGCGCGATGTAAACAGCAAGACCGCCTCATCGCCCATTTCAAATCTTGGGCGGCCCGCTCCGCCGCCGTTTCCGGGAACGCCCGCGGCGGTTGAAAAAGAAAACGAAGCGGAAGCGGCGGAAAAAGCCAAGCGCCTGCAGGCGAGCCTGCCGCCCGGCACGGTGATGGATAAGCTGGCCCCCGGGGAGGAACCCACAAGTTTTAACACCCAGCGCCCCAACGTCAATTTTGGAAAGTTCCAGGAGATGATCATATCGGCGATCTGCTGGGCAAATGAAATCCCCCCTGAAATCGTCATGCTCAATTTCGGTAAATCAAACTATTCGGCGGCGCGGCAGATCAACAACGAATACAGCAATATCCTCCGCTACCGCACGTTCAAGAATGCGAAGGACTTCGGAATTATTTACACGGAGTACGTCATCCAGTCCGTCCTTATCGGGGAACTGGATATTCCCGGTTTTAAGGAAATAGCCTTTTCGCCTGGGGCCGGGGCGTGGAAGCTGCGCGACGCGTGGCTCAAGTGCGAATGGCAGGGCATAACGCGGCCCTCGGTAGATATCCAGAAAGAAGCGGCGGCGCTGGAAAAAGTGAACGGGCGGTTCTGGATTACGAATGATCAGGCGGCCCGGGAATTCGCGGGCATGGACTTCCGGGCGGTATTGAGCAAGCTCGCCCGGGAAAAACGAATGATGGAAAGTTACGGTCTTATACAGCCGCCGCCTGAACCAGACAAAGAGGACGGTGAGGATGAAGGCGGCGGGGATGATGAAGACGAAGAGGACGAAGACGGCGCGGAAGAAACATCCGTCGACGGAGGTTTATAGGTATGGAGGCAAAATATGACTGAGTTGATACATGAGATTCGCGGGCTTGAGCATTCCGACTGGCTGTATCTGATTTTAATCATCGCGCTGTTTATCGCGGGGCTGACCGTTATCCTCGTTATGCTCCTGCGGGGGCTGCGGCAGCTAAAGCTGACGGTTGGAAAGGACGGCGTAAAGCTGAATGAGAGCGCCCACGGCAAACTGGACTATATTATCGGGACACTCGATAAACTGGAACGGGACGTGGTCGCTCTTCAGATCATGAACGAACATCTGTCACCCGACGAGCGGCTAAAAATCTACGATTACTACAAACATGAATTACACGGGAATTCTTTTATCGATGAGTATATCAAAGCGATAAAAGGGCAAATCGACGTATCGCGGTTTTCTTGAAAGGAGGTCTCCATGACGATTACGGATGATGAAGACGAGGCGGTAACGCAAAAAACAAAAGATCTGCTGTCCGCGAAAACCGCGTCAAAGGCGGCGCAGGTATTTGCGGCGGCTATGGAAGGGGTCGAGCCAGGTTAGGTGCCGGGGCCATCCGGCAAGCCCCCAGTCGTTAGCCCTTTCTGTGGCGTTCAAGCCCCTATG
>JAITGJ010000218.1 GCA_031280705.1 Spirochaetaceae bacterium | reverse complement strand
GTTCCGGGGGAAACGCCGTTCCGTCCGCATCCCGCACCGCGTCGGCCCCCCACTTTTTCATGATCTCCAGGGTTTCCTCTACCACATCCACATCCGTGGGAATGGTGAGCCGTCCGGTGTTTTTTAGGTCTGCTTTCATGGGGCCTCCTGCCGCAGAATGTGCCCAGTATAGCCCGGAAGGGACGGGGAAGAGAACCGTCCGCGCCGCCGCGATAAAAACGGCGTTGTTCCTCCGGTCAAAACAGGCGGCGCAGAGGGCCTAAACCGTTTTTGCACATACGGTAACCGCCGGGGGCGGCGCCCTGAGTTCATCGAAGGGATCGAAGTCCATCCACGAGCGCACTATATAACCACTGAACAAAAAGTGAGTACAATCCAAGTCAACCAACCACATATTCGGGAGGGAAATTCTGAACAGGATTCTGCATAGTGCGCTGGCCCTGTGCCCTGCCGCGCCGTCATTTTGCCCCCTTTCCAAACCCGCGCCGGGACGGTATGGTGATAACAGGAAATCGTATGGCTGTGAACGCGGAAATAGCGGTGAAAAATCTTCACCCCCTGGAAGTGCGCATCATTTTGGGCTTTGGCCCCACAGATGAACTTTCCGTGGAGCGGGTTGAGCGGGACCTGGCGTTCCGGGCGGGAAACGGTAACCAGGCGCTGTCCTGGCTTTCTCTCAAGGCGTTGATACGGGAAGTCCGCCGGGAAACGGCGGTTTTTTATGAACTTACCGGTCTGGGGCGGGAGTGGCAAACGCGCGGGTCCCCGGAGGAGCGCATCATTGAGGCGGTGCGGATCGAGCCGCTCACCCTGCCGGAAATTTCCCGGCGGCTTGGTCTTGACGGCAAGGACGCGGGAAGCGCCTTCGGCGCGCTCTCAAAACTCGGCGCGCTCGGTATGGACGCGGAAAAGCGCGTGTTTCTTTCTTTGAACGATGAAGATCAGAAGGACGGGCGTCCCGTCCGGGGAGCGGCGTGGGAGCGGCTTTCCGTCATACGCGCCCTCCTGGTTAAAGGAGCCGGCGGCGATACGCAGGACCGCCACACGGACGCGGCGGAGGGCGGCGCGCCCCTCGCGGAGGCGTCTCTTTCCGCCGGGGAAAAAGCGATGATGGCGGGCCTCGCCAAAAAGCGCGGCGCGGGGAACGCCCCGTTCCGCCTGGTGGAGCGGGAAACGGTCATTTATGCCTTTACGGAAGCCTATGGGCCGGTAAGGGCGGCCCTTGAGGCGGCGGGAATTACCGGGGAAGAAGCCGGGGCGCTCACCCAGGACATGCTGATAAGCGGTTCCTGGAAGGGGCGGACATTCCGCGCCTTCAACGTGAACGTGCCTCCCACCCGGCTTGCCGTGGGCCGGACCAATCCTTACGCACAATTCCTGGAAAATGTCAAAGACAAGCTGGTCTCTCTGGGGTTTGAGGAATTTGACGGCCCCCTCGTGGAAACCGAATTTTGGAATTCCGACGCCCTTTTTATGCCGCAGTTTCATTCGGCGCGGGATATTCACGACGTGTACCGCATCGCCGTGCCGGAGCGCGCGAAATCGCTCGCCGAACCCTGGCTTTCCCGCGTGGCGGCGGCCCACGAAAATGGCGGCGATACCGGCAGCCGGGGCTGGAATTATGCCTTTGACCGGGACTTTACCCACCGGCTTATCCTCCGCAGTCAAGGCACCGTCATGTCGGCCAAGACCCTTCCCCACGCGAAAATTCCCGGCAAATACTTCGGGATGCTGCGCTGTTTCCGCTACGATCAGGTTGATGCGACGCATCTTCCCGATTTTTACCAGACCGAAGGCATTGTGCTGGGCGAAGAAGTCAACCTCCGCACCCTTTTGGGCATGCGGGATATGTTTGCCCGCGAAGTGGCCGGGGCAAAAGAAGTAAAATACGTGCCGGGGTACTTCCCCTTTACCGAACCTTCCGTAGAGGTACACATCAGGCATCCGGTACTGGGCTGGTTTGAGCTGGGCGGTTCGGGCATTTTCCGGCCCGAAGTAACGGAAAGCCTCGGCGTACACGTGCCCGTCGCGGCGTGGGGCATCGGCATTGACCGTATGGCGCTCATGGCGCTGGGCCTTAATGACTTGCGGGAACTTTTCAGTTATGATCTGGAGCATGTACGGCTTCGCCGGGTGCGGTAGGGTAACGCCCACACAACCCAACGCGGGAGAGGAATCATGAGCAATGAAATAAAGCACGATTTGATAGTCGCCGTTGTCAACCAGGGCTATAGTAACGAACTTATTACGGCGGCGCGCGGCGCGGGGGCCTACGGGGGCACGGTTATCAGCGCCCGCGGCATGACGCACGATGGCCCGGTCAAATTTTTCGGCCTTTCCCTCCAGGAGGACAAGGAAATTATCCTTATCCTTGCGGAAAAAGAACAAAAACTCCCGGTTATGCAGAAGGTAAGCCTGGATTTCGGCATCAGCACCCAGGCGGAAGGCATTGTTTTTTCCCTGCCGGTGGACGCGCTGGCCGCGCGCTCCCCGCTGGCCGCATCCGCCGCTTCGTGCGCGTTATAAAAGAAGCTGTGTCAATTTGTTGGCCGGCGGGCCGCTTTCCACCAGCCTGATAATCCGGCGAAAAAGGTCCGCGGGATTTACCGGTTTTGGCATCAGGTCGTTGGCCCCCTGGCTCAGGGCATGTTCAACAAATTCCGTGCTTGAGTAACTTGATACGATGATAACCGGCGTATGCATAAGGCGCGGCATCAGCCGTATCTGGTGCAAAAATTCAAACCCGGACATATCCGGCATTTCTATATCCAGAATGATAAGGTCAACATCGAGCGTATCAAGCTGTTTGAGGGCGTCCGGCGCGGAACCGGCAATGTGTAAATCGAACTGCCGTCCCAGAATGTTCCGGTAAATTGCCAGTTCAAGCGGCAAATCATCAATCGCAAGAATAGACTTTTTGTCAGCCATGAATGTTTAACATACTTCAAAAAACGCCGCCTGTCAACTGCTCCGGGCAGGCGGGGATCCGCGGCACGGCGCGTCAAACGGCGCATGAGGGCTTGCGTACAACGGCTTACCATGATATGAATTAACGGTATCCGATTAATGGAGTCCGCATTTGTTTTGCCAGGCTTCACCGGAGGGAAAGGGGACGTTTCGAGCGTCTTTGCCGGGCTTCGGAACGTCATAGGGAGATGTTCCGGGCGTCTAAGCCGGACTTCGGAACGTCAATGGGAGATGTTCCGAGCGTCTAGGCCGGACTTCGGAACGTCATAGAGGGATGTTCCGGGCGTCTAAGCCGGGCTTCGGAACATCAATGGGAGATGTTTCGAGCGCCTTACCTCCCGGCTTTGCCGCCGGGCGTCATTGGACTAAAACAGCATAAGCATATAAAAAATACACGTGAACAAGTTTTCCCTTAATACATTGGTTTATGGAGGTAATCGAAAATGGTTAATCAGGCCATTGCAAAAGATTTGAATGCCATCAGAAAGTTGGGAATTGAAGCATTAAATGAAAAACTCGGACCTGTTGGAATGTTTGAGTTTATGCGGCAATTTGATTCCGGCTATGGGGATTATACAAAAGAACGCCATGCGTGGCTGGATAATCTGAGCATAGAAGAAATCAGCAGTGAAATCAAGCGCATAAAAAATGCGAAATCGTCCAACCGCACATAATCCGGCATGCTCTGCGGGCGGGGACCCTGTAGCAAATGCGGGGTTTTGCCAGAGGCAAAACCCAAGCCCAATCCGCGCAGCGGATTGGGCAGGCTTGAGCAGGTTATTCGGCGGACGGGGGCGCTGTTTCCGGGCCGGTCTTCCGTTTGCTTCCGGGGAAGCGTGATTTCAGGTCTTCAAAGACCGCCTTTGCGCCCGGAATGTCGTCCTTTGCCGCGGCCTGCACATTGTGGTAAAACGAGAGGGCCGTGTGGTAGGCTTCGCTTCCGGCGGCCATCATAGTGTCTTCAAGCGCTTCGTAGAGCTGGCGGGTCAGGGTAAGCAGGGTCCAAAGGCCGTGTGCATCGGCAAAATCAATGTCAAACGCCGCCATGTCCAGATAGCCGGGGGTCAGCGCCGGGTATTCATGGGCATAATCGTGGGCTTTTTCCACAAAGGCAATGCTTTTATCGCCCATTTTAAGCATGGTTTGCCGTTCGTGCGGGGTTAAGGCGATAGTATACGGCGCCAACTGTTGGATAAGCGCGGCAATCTGGTTGTGCGCCTGGGTGATGGCCGCTTCCGGTATGGCGGCGGCGTGTTTATTTATTTTCATGGTTTCTCCTTTGGACAGGGCAAGCGTGTATACCGGGAAAAATGAACGGGCCAAAACGCCCCGGTTTTGGCCCCGGCGTGCCCAATATCCGCATGGATGCGTGCCCAAAAGCATACGGATTTTGGGATTGGGTTTTGCCTGCCCAAATCGCAAAGCGATTTGGGCAGGGCAAAACCCCGCACTTGCTCACAGCACTGCCCTGGGTTTTGTGCTAGAAACTCCAGCCCAGCAGGAATTTGATCTGGTGCGCGATGTTGTCGTTGATGGCAAGGTTCTGCGGCGTGTTGTCGCTGTAGTATTCGAGCCGGTAGCGGAACTGGAACTGCGCGGCGGGGCCGAAGAAGCCCGGCGCGACGGTCCACTGGAGCCAGGGTTC
>JAITGJ010000183.1 GCA_031280705.1 Spirochaetaceae bacterium | reverse complement strand
AGCGCCGTAAAGTGGAGCAGGGCCCAGTGGTGCAGAAAAGAAACCATCGCGCTTTCCCCGCCGCCCAGATTAAGGCAGTCATTCCAGTCCGCCCGGAGGCCCTTGCAGACGCCGTTTTGCCCCACCTGTTCGGCGGAAAAGTCGAGAATTTTGGTCATGTGTTCGTAGACCGGTCCGGATCCCCCATCGGCATAGGTAAACACTTCGTCCGCGAAGGAAAAATCCCCCGTTTCCCGGATGTATTCGGCGATGGCCGGCACGAGCCACAGGGCGTCGTCCGCACAGACATCCTCAATGCCGTGCACGATCCGGCTTTTGTCCGGCGCGGGAACCACCGTCGGGGATTTGAAGGCCGGATCCTTCCGCTCCTCAAACCACTCCGGCTGGAACAAATGGAGACCGTAGCCCCGCGACGTAAGCCCGCGCAGGAGTTCCCCAATCCGGCTCCGGCATTTTTCAGGGTTTGAGTGCGGTACGCACATGGCGTCCTGGGCCGTATCGCGGTAGCCAAGTCCGGTGCGCCCGCCCACCTCTATAAAGGAAGCAAAGCGCGAAAACATCACGTTGATCTCCGCCTGGTACGCCGTCCAGATGTTGAGCATCGTGTTCATCCCCTCGTTTGGCGTGTCAATGTGGAGCCGGTTAAGTTTTTCAGTCCAGAACGCGCCCAGGTCCCGGAAGGCCGCGTCAACCGTATCCGCGCGGGCGTATTTTTCCCGCAGGCGCCTCCCGTCCGCGGTATCGCCCTCGCCGAGCAGGAAGAAGAGCCGTATATCTTCACCGTTTTCGAGCGTTACGCGCCGGTGGAGCGCGCCGCAGTGGTTGCCGCCCAGTTCCGCGGAGGACGAGCAGCGCCCCTGTTCCACAGCGCGGGGATTGGTTTCCGTGCGGTACGGGCCGGTAAATTCGTCCCGGAGGCAGTCGTAACCCGCCTCCGCGCTTTTTTTTGTGGGGCAGGCGGCGGTAAAAAACTGATAACCCCCGTCTTCGTAAAACGGATCGAACCGGATAATCCCGTCTTCATACGAGGAGCCACAGGAGTACAGGCTCATCTGAAAATTTTTGTTGTCCATTTCGATGTGGTGAAAGGAAAATTCCATATAGGCGAAAACACTCAGGGACCGTTTTTTGCCGGAGGTATTTTTGAGCGTTACGTCCCAGATTTCCACGGGGTCTTCGCGCGGGATAAAGAGGGTCTGTTCCCCGTCGATCCCCCGAAAGGAACACCCGTATTTGATGTAGGAAAGGCCGTGGCGGCAGACGTACCGCGCCTCGTCAAGCGGTTTTCCCACCGGCTGCCAGGAAAGGGACCAGTATTCCCCCGTCTCATCGTCCCGGACGTACACATAATGGCCGGGGCGGTCCATGGGCACGGCGTTGGGCCGGAACCGGCTTATCCGGTGGTATTCGGGCGATTTGTAGAACAGGTAGCCGCCCGCGGTGTGGTTAAACACCCCGCAGAGGTCCTTAACTCCGATATAGTTGGTCCAGGAAACGGGCACGTCCACCCGGTCGATGACATATTCCCGGTTTTCATTGTCAAAATAGCCGTACCGCATAGGGACGCTCCTTGGGTTTCACGGGGGCCCCGCCGGGCGGTTTTTTCCCGGGCGGCGCGGCCGCGTTGGATTTTAGCACACCGTATTGTAGCATACGGCCGGGATTTTTCCTACCGCCCGCCCGGCGCGCCCGCCCCCCGCCGGTTCGCGGGACCGTAAATCCCGCTTGACTTTATTTTCGCGCCGGGTTATCATACTCCCACCATGGGCATACCGGAAACGCAAAACCCTGCGCCGGATGGCGCGCTTTCCTTTTCATCGCGGTTTTCCTTACGGCCGCCCTTTTTCACATCAGATCAGCGCATCGTTTTTCTTGGTTCCGTAAAAGAGCCGGAGCGTCTTGGCTAAAGAACGCCGGCTTTTTTTATATGCCTTTCCGCTCCGGGGAAAGGCACCCCGGCCCGTAAGGGCCGGGCAAAAACCGTGATTATCCGGCCCGGCCCGGAAAACCCGTGAGGGGCGGACGGACGGTAATCACACAAGGAGCGTTTAATGAAACGCAATGCGAGCCACAAACTGTTCGGAATGGCCAGTCCCGTGCGGGCGGCGGTATCACTGTTTGCCCTGGGTGGATGCGCAAAAAAGCAAGACAGCGGCAAGGTTACCCTCAAGGTGCTCAACTATCTGGACATGACCAGCGCCAACAGCGCGGATGAAATCAGCCAGGTGTGGGACGCCTTTGCCAGGGCCAATCCCGACGTCGTTATTGAGCGGGAAGACCTCTTCAACGAACCCTTCCACAACAAGGTTGAAGCCTACGCCGCGCAGGGCAGCCTGCCGGACGTGGTATACGCCTGGCCGTCGGGACGGTCCACGACGCTGCACACGCGGCATCTGCTCAAGGATCTGAGCCCCCTTGTCCAGCGGGACGGTCTTACCTCCCAGTACCTCCCCGCGTCTCTTGATCCCCGGGCGCAGGGCGCGGGCTATCTGGCTATACTCCCCCGGGCCATCACTTCTTCCCACGCGTTTTACGTGAACAAGGCCGTGCTCCGGGACGCGGGGCTTTCCCCGGCGCGGAGCTACAGCGAACTGCGCAGCCAGGCCGCGACGCTCCGGGCAAAGGGCTATGACACAATTCTGATGGCGAATCAGGATACCTGGGTTATGCAGTCCTGTCTTTTCTCCATGATAGCGGGCCGTTTCGGCGGGCAGGGCTGGGAGGAAAAGATCCTCTCCGGTCAGGCAAAATTTACCGATCCGGCTTTTGTGCAGGCGCTTGAATTTATCAAAACCCTGTACGATGACCGCGCGCTGGCACGGAGCACGATTACCACCGATTACGGCAGCGTTATCGGACAGTTCGCCACCAACAAGGGCGCGTACATGATTGACGGCGACTGGCGCGTGGGCGCGCTCATTACCGACAAATCCACCGGGCAGGCGCTGATCGATCCGGCGCGGCAGGGAAGCGACATCGAAATTACCGTATTTCCCGACATTGAAAACGCGCCGCTTAACCGTTCCACGTCGGCCATCCTCGGCACGGGCTGGGGCATGAGCGCCGCCATTCCCGCGGGTTCTGCCAAGGAAGACGCCGCGTGGCGGCTCATCAAGTGGCTCTCCGGACGGGAAATCCAGACCTGGCTCCTCAATACCGGCGGCATCGCCACGCCCACCCGCACCGATATCAATCCCGCGGATCTCAAGCTTGAACCGATGCAGACGCAGATCAGCCAGCTCGGCACCCAGTACAGCGCCACCACGTCGGTTATCGACGGCGTGTTCCACAGCGATGTGTACAACCCGCTGAACGACGGCCTCCAGGAAATCGGCATGGGCAGCCGGACCCCCCGCCAGATAGCGGAAACGGTACAGCGGCACTATGACGAATGGAAATCGCTCCAATAGCGGCGCGTGAGGAATCATAGTTCCTTTACAAAAGTTAAAGGGCTGTCCTCCGCACGGGGAACAGCCCTTTTTTGTGCGTGCGCGGACGGCGGGCGTTTTCGCCCTGCCCGCCCGCGATTATGAAGGAGGGTTTTTATGATTGACCCCGGTACCAAAAGGGAACAGCGCGCCGCGTATCTTATACTGATCATTCCCGCGCTGCTCATTTATCTGTCCGTGATGGCCTTTCCGACCATCTTCTCGGTGGTGTTGAGCCTTACCAACTACAACGGCGGCCCGATTTTCGGCAACAGCGAAGTAAAACTGGTCGGCGCCGCGAGTTATATAAAAACATTCCAGGATCCGTATTTTTACCTGGCCCTGAAAAATAATCTGTTCATCGTGCTGCTTTCGGTGTTCGGCCAAATTCCCCTGGGCTTTATTTTGGCCTATATCCTTTCCCGGAAACTTATCCGGGGGACCGACTTTTTCCAGACAATGATATATCTCCCCAACGTCATTTCGCCGGTTATTATCGGTATACTTTTCAAAAGTTTTTACCTGAACCAGGACAGCGTGTACATGGAGATTTTGAAAATTTTCAATCCCGCGGCGGAATTCAAGCTGAATGACGCGCCGATGATCCCCGTACTGGTAGTAATGCTGTGGATGTATACGGGAATGTACGTGATTATTTTTCTCGCAAATCTCCAGCGCATCGACACGGCGGTTATCGAAGCCGCGAAAATTGACGGCGCAAGCGAAGCGCAGACCCTGCGCCACGTTATTCTTCCGGCCATGTCCGGGGTAGTCGTTACCGCGGCGATCCTGGCGATATCAGGCTCCCTCAAATCGTTCGATCTGCTCTTTGTCATGACGCAGGGAGGACCGGCCCAGCGGACCAGCGTACTCTCGCTGTATATGTACAACAAGGCATTCCGGGGCGCGCCGAATTATCCCCTGGCCAACGCAATTTCCACGATTATGGTGGCGATCAGTTTCGTCCTGATCATCATCACGCGCAAAGTGGAAAGCCGTTTCGGCGGAAAGGAGTAAACCATGGCGGACATCAAGCAAAACAATATCGCGGCAAAAATACTGATTTATACGGTGATGGGCATCTTTACGCTTCTCGCGGTATATCCGGTGCTGTGGCTGATCGTACAGTCCTTCAAGACAACGCAGGAATATTTGACGAGCAGTAAACTCGCCCTGCCCACAACGTGGTTTCTCGGAAATTATCCCTACGCCTGGCGGATCGGAAACTTCGGGATGCTGCTTTTCAACAGCCTTTTCTACACCGCGACAACCGTCATCTCTGTCGTGGTGCTGGGCTTTATGGCGGGCTTCGCGTTCGCAAAAATTAAAAGCCCGGCGACGCCGCTCCTGCACGGCCTTTTTATTATCGGCATCCTGCTTACGCTCCAGTCGATTATGGTGCCGCTTTTCCTGATGGTTTCGGCGGCGCACCTCGCCGATACGCGGCTGGGAGTCATTATCGCCTATGTAGGCATCGGGCTCCCCATGGGGGTATATATCAGCACGGAATTTATCAGGAGTATTCCCGACGCGCTGATCGAATCGGCCCGGATTGACGGAGCAAAGTATCTGCAAATATTCTTCAACATCATTTTTCCCATGGCCGCTCCCGCGGCGATGACGGTAGGAATACTCACCTTTACCGGAACATGGAATGAATTTATGCTGATCAATATCCTCACATCGCGCGACGCGGTAAAGTCGATCCCCGTGGGCATCGGGCGGTTTTCGGGCGCGCTCGCGTCGGATTACGGCAAGCAGTTCTCCGCCCTGGTTATCGGCATGATCCCGATGGTAACGTTCTACCTTATTTTCCGGAAGCAGATTACCAAGGGCGTCGCCGCGGGCGCCGTCAAAGGATAAGCGGCCGTTCCCCTCCCCCCGGCCCGGAACACTTGGGGCAAAGTTTCCGCCGGGGCGGGGTCCTTCGGGGCCGCCCCGGCGGGTTTGTTCCGGCAGCGGCTCGCGGTAACCGGCGTGTTACCGCGCCGCGCTTTAATGCAAAAACAGCCGGGACATAAAACCGGGAGGCGTTAGACTCCAAACTGCGAAAAAAAATCCGCCGTTATGCTTGACAAGAACGCCATACAAGAAGAAAATGGCCCGGGGAGCGGTTTACGTTTGGCCGCGTGAACGCGTCTCTCATTTTATCCAATTCTGTAAGGAGGAATACAAGGATGAAACATTTCAGGACCGCGGCGCTTTTTCTGGCCGTTTCCGCCCTGCTTCTGGCGTCGTGCCAGAAAAAAGCCGCCGAATCCACGGGCGCGGCGTATCATATCGGTGTGGTAACCGGGACGGTTTCCCAGTCGGAAGACGATCTCCGGGGCGCCGAAGAGCTGATCCGCCGTTACGGCGCGGCTTCTTCCGGCGGCGTTATCCAGCACATCACCTATCCGGATAACTTCATGGATCAGCAGGAAACGACCATTACCCAGATTACCACTCTGGCGGACGATCCGAAAATGAAGGCGATTATCGTAAATCAGGGCATTCCGGGTACCGCGGAAGCGTTCCGCCGGGTCAGGGAAAAACGGCCCGATATTATTCTGCTCGCCGGGGAGCCGCACGAGGATCCGGCGGTTATTCAAAGCGCGGCCACCATCGCGGTAAGCGCGGACTTTATTTCGCGCGGATACACGATCATTTGGGCGGCGAAACAGCTTGGCGCGGATACCTTCGTTCATATTTCGTTTCCCCGGCACATGAGCTACGAAAGTCTGGGGCTTCGCCGCCAGATTTTTGAGGCGGCCTGCGCCGATTTGGGCCTCCGCTTCGTCTTTGTAACCGCGCCGGATCCCACTTCCGATGTGGGAATCGCCGGCGCCCAGCAGTACATTCTGGAACAGACGCCCGCCTGGATCCGTCAGTACGGCCAGAAGGCGGCGTTCTTCTGCACCAACGACGCCCACACGGAGCCGCTTCTCAAGATGCTCCTCGTCAACGGCGGCATGTTTGTCGAGGCGGACCTCCCCTCTCCGCTCATGGGGTATCCGGGCGCGCTCGGCATCGACCTTACCGCGGAGGCGGGCAATTTTCCGGCGATCCTCAAGAAGGTTGAGGATGCCATCACCGCGCAGGGCGGGGCGGGACGCTTCGGCACCTGGGCCTACTCCTACGGCTTCACCGCAACCGCGGGGTTGGGCGAATTTGCCCGGCGCGTGATAGACGGGGAGGCCGGCATTAACGATACGGCGGCCCTGTACGCGGCGTTCGGCGAATTTACCCCCGGCGCGCGCTGGAACGGCGGCCTCTATGTGGATGCCACCACCGGCGTGCGGGCGCGGAACCAGCTTTTGGTGTACATGGACACCTATGTTTTCGGCCAAGGGTATCTGCCCACCACGGAACAGACGGTGCCCGAAAAGTACTACGCCATCAAATTTCAGCAGCCCCGGTAACACAATCGAACCGTTTTGAGGCCGCCATGAGGCGGCGAGCCGGCGATGTCCAGCCGGCCTCAAAACGGTTCGGGACCGGCCGGGAACAGCAGCTTTGGCTGTTGACCGGCGCCGCCCCGTTAACCCGTCCTGATTTTGCCCTCCTGCGGTAAAAAAGAACGTCATAGAGAGGAAGCCGCATGGCCCTGCTGAAACTTGAAAATGTTTCCAAAGATTTTTACGGCGCGAAGGTTCTTGAAAACGTCAGTTTTAGCCTTGAAGCGGGGGAAATCCTGGCCCTGGCCGGGGAAAACGGCGCCGGGAAAACTACCTTGATGAGCATCCTGTTCGGGATGCCTGTTATTGCCGAAACGGGCGGTTACGGCGGCCAGATATGGCTTGACGATACGCCCGTTGCCTTCAAAAGTCCGTTCGACGCGCTGGATGCGGGAATCGGCATGGTTCACCAGGAATTCTCGCTCATTCCCGGTTTTACCGCCGCGGAAAATATCGTGCTGAACCGGGAACCCCTCAAGCCTTCCGCGCTCGGGGCGGTTTTTGGGGAGCGGCTCGGCAGCCTCCGCCGGGACGAAATGGAACGGCGCGCGGAACGGGCCATCGCGCGGCTCGGCGTCAAAATCGGAAGCGGCATGGCGGTAAGCGAAATGCCTGTGGGCCACAAACAGTTCACCGAAATAGCCCGGGAACTCAGCCGGGAACAGGTAAAGCTTCTCGTGCTGGATGAACCCACGGCGGTACTGACCGAAAGCGAGGCGGAATTACTGCTTTCGTCGCTTACTCAGCTTGCCGCGGAGGGAATCGGCGTCATCTTTATATCCCACCGGCTCCGGGAAGTAACGGCCATCGCCAACCGGGTGGTGGTTCTCCGGGACGGAAAAATCATCCGCGACCTTCCGGCCCGGGGCGTTTCCGTCGCGGACATTGCCTCGTGGATGGTGGGACGCGACATGGAACAAAAAAGCGCCAATAATGGCGACGCCATTATTGGCGACGCCATTCATGACGGCGGCATAAGCGGAGCGGGACTTTCGGCGCGGCCGCCGCCCGCCAAAGAAGCCCTCCGGGTGGAACATCTCTGGGTCGATATGCCCGGTGAAACCGTGCGGGACGTTTCCTTTACCGTGGAAACGGGGGAAATTTTCGGCATTGGGGGCCTTGCCGGGCAGGGAAAACTTGGCATCCCAAACGGGATCATGGGCCTGTATCCCTCAGGCGGCGCGGTCGTGGTTGAGGGCGTTCCGTCTCCGCCCGGAAATCCCCGCAAGGCGCTGGAAACCGGGATGGCCTTTGTGTCCGAAGACCGCCGGGGCGCGGGACTGCTCCTTGACGAAAGCCTCGCCTGGAATATCGCCTTTACATTAATAGCGGCCAAGGGTGAATGCCTCAAACCGTTTTTCGGCGGCCTGTTTCGCCTCCGGGACGAAAAAGCCATGGACGCGCTCGCGGAAGCATACATACAAAAACTGGAAATAAAATGCACCGGCCCCGGCCAAAAGGCCCGGGAACTTTCCGGCGGCAATCAGCAAAAAATCTGCCTTTCCAAGGCGTTCGCCCTCAATCCGCGTATTCTCTTCGTGTCGGAGCCCACGCGGGGCATTGATGTGGGGGCGAAAAAAATCGTCCTTGACACCCTGCGCGCCTATAACCGGGAACGGGGCATCACCATCGTCATGGTTTCAAGCGAGCTTGAGGAACTCAGGGCGATTTGCGGGCGCGTCGCCATTGTAAACGAGGGCCGGATCGAGGGTATACTCCCGCCGGACGCGGACGCGGCGGAATTCGGCCTTCTCATGTCGGGGGCGGCGGTACCAACCATGCAGGGGAGAGAAGTATGAGCGATACGCTTGAAACCGGGGGCGCGGCAGCCGGCCGGTCCCCGGTTCTGGACAGGCTGCGGGACTTTGCCGCCGATTTCGGCCTTCCCCGGCTTATCATTTTCTTTTTTGTGGTGCTCCTCTTTATCATCGCGCCGTTTGTGGGCGTGGGAGTGGACGCCTCGCTCATGAATGTCTTTGTCCGGTTCAGCCAGAACGCGGTGATGGTGCTTGCCCTGGTTCCCATGATGCAGGCCGGGGCGGGGCTCAACTTCGGACTCCCCGTGGGGATTGTCGCGGGACTCCTCGGCGCGACGCTGGCGATGCAGGCGGAACTTACGGGATTTCCCGGTTTTTTCGCGGCGCTGCTTTTCAGTATTCCGTTCGCGTTCATTTTCGGGTGGCTGTACGGGCAGCTCCTCAACCGGGTAAAGGGCGAGGAAATGACTATCGCCATGTATGTGGGATTTTCTGTCGTAACTTTTATGGCGATCCTCTGGCTGATTCTGCCCTTTACCAATCCCGCGATGGTGTGGGGATATACGGGGAAGGGACTCAGAACCACCATCACCCTGGACGGCTACTGGGCCGGGGTCCTTAACAATTTTCTTGCCGTCCGCGTGGGGGAAATTTTTGTGTTTCCCACCGGAGCGATGCTCTTTTTTGTGCTGGCCGCGTTTATCATGTGGCTGTTTATGCACAGCCGCACGGGAACGGCGCTTACCGCGGTAGGCTCCAATCCTGATTTTGCCCGCGCGGGCGGTGTCTCCGCCGAAAAGATGCGGCTCACCAGCGTCATCGTCTCCACGATATACGGGGCCGCCGGCATTCTGGTGTATCAGCAGAGCTTTGGATTTATACAGGTGTACCAGGCGCCCATTTACATGGCGTTTCCCGCGGTGGCGGCTATCCTGCTCGGCGGCGCGTCGGTAAACAAGGCAAACATTCTCAATGTGGCGCTGGGAACGTTCCTTTTTCAGAGCATCCTTACCATGACGCCGAGCGTCATCAACAGTATTTTACGCACCGATATGTCGGAAGTGATACGGATTCTGGTTTCCAACGGGATGATTATCTACGCCCTGACCCGCAGGACAAAGGCGTCAAAATGAAAAAGCCGCGCATACCGGGCCGTTTCCTTTTGGATAACGCCGTCGTCATTATTTTTGTCGTTATCACCGCGGCGGCGGCGCCCATTTCAGGGCTTTCGCCGGTTTCGGTGATTCAGGAGATACTTACCCGCATCGGGCGGAACTGCTTTCTGGTGTTCAGCCTGATCCTTCCCATCATGGCGGGCATGGGGATCAACTTTGGGATGGTGCTGGGGGCGATGGCCGGGCAGATCGGCCTTATTTTCGCCATCGACTGGAACATTATGGGGGTGGCGGGGCTGGTTTTCGCGGGACTTATCGCCGTCCCCATCGCCGCGCTCCTGGGCTGGTTTGCCGGTGAGATACTCAACCGCGCCCGGGGCCGGGAAATGGTTACCGGCTATATTCTGGGTTTTTTTATGGACGGCTTTTATCAGTTTGTGGTGCTTTACCTTATGGGTTCCGTCATTCCGGTCCATTCCCTCGCCATCACGCTGAGCCGGGGCTACGGAATACGAAACACGCTCAATCTTGACGCGGTACGGCAGTCCATGGACCGGTTTCTGCCCCTGCGGATCCCCACGCCGGGGGGGACGCTGATTCTCCCGCTCCTTAACTATCTGGTTATCGCGCTTCTGTGCCTCTTCATCATCTGGTTCAGAAAAACAAAACTCGGGCACGATATGCGCGCCGTGGGGCAGGATCAGGCCGTATCCCATGCGTCGGGGATTCCCGTCGACCGGACGCGGATCATCGCCATCGTGATTTCCACCGTGCTGGCGAGTATCGGGCAGATTATTTTTCTGCAAAATATGGGAAATATGGCCACCTACAATGCCCACAAACAGACGGGCTTCTTTGCCGCCGCGGCGATTCTGGTGGGCGGCGCTTCGGTAAGCCGGGCCACGATTACCAACGTGTTCATCGGCACGGTGCTCCTCCACCTCATGTACATCGTCGTTCCCCGCGCCGGAACAAATCTTTTCGGCTCGGCAATGATCGGCGAGTACTTCCGGGACGCGTTCAGTTACGGGGTCATCGCGCTGGCCCTGGTGCTGCACGCCTGGCGTAAGCGCGCCAACGCCGAGGCGGACCGGATCCAAACACGGCAGGGGGAAACGGCATGAAAAACGGCGAAAAAAATGCGGCGCGCCGCGCGCTTCGCGTCTCCATCGCCGTTTTATGGGTGTCCCTTGGCACGGCGATATTTCTGATCTTCCGGGGACACACCCTCCTCGTGGATAACCGCGATACGGATGCTTTCCGCGCAAAGGGCCCCGTTACGGTTTCCGTTGACGGGAAACCGGGCGTTTCCTTTTTTCAGGGCGACCGGGACCGTTTTACGGTACGCGGCCCAAAACACCGGATACGGATCGAATTCGCGGACGGAACGGACGCGGTAGAGGCGGAATTCCGCCTCGCCGTGCGGGAAGACACCTGGATACTTTCGGTTCCCCGCCTCCTCGGCGGCGAAACGCCTTTTGTGGAAGTATTTTCGGGCGTGGCGGAAAACCGCCCGGCGGAAGACGGCGAACCGGCTGAAACGGAAGGCGCGTCTCCGCCCGTCACGGGGTTTTAGGCCGTGCCGGGCCGGACATGCCGGCTGGACGCCCCCGCCAAGATCAATCTTCACCTTGAAGTGGAGGACCGCCGCGCGGACGGGTATCACAATCTGATCAGTATTTTTCTTGCCGTCTCGTTTGGGGACACGCTTGTTATCGAAGAGAACGGCGCGGGCGGGACAACGGCAATCACGATGGAGCGCGAAACCGGCCTTTCCGGCGGGGACGATCTTGCCGCGCTTCCGCCTGAAAAAAATCTCGTTTTCCGGGCGGTGGAACTTTTCCGCGAAAAAACACGGTACAACCGGGATCTCGCCATACGGCTGATAAAGCGCGTGCCCGCCGGAGGAGGGCTTGGCGGCGGCTCCTCCGACGCCGCGGCGGTCCTCCGCGCGCTTAACGTTCTTGCCGGAGCGGGGTACGGACGGGACGATCTGGCGGCCCTGTCCGCGTGCCTTGGGAGCGACGTTCCCTTCTTTATGTACGGCGGCGCAGCGCTGGTTACCGGGCGGGGGGAAATTATGCGGCCGCTCGATGTTCCCGCTCCGCTTTGTTTCGTCATGGTAACCCCCCGTTTCGGAAGTTCCACAGCGCGGGCATTCGCCCTGCTCGACGCCGCGCGGGGCCGTGCCGGGGGCAACGCCGGTTACGGCGACGCCGGTTACGGCGACGGACCGCGGGCACATCACGGGGACTATCTTGCCCGGGCGCTGGGAGCCGAACCCTCCTCCTGGCCGTTTTACAACGATTTTTTGCCCGTTCTGGCCGGGGAACAGGACGGTATCTACCCCCGCATGATGGGGGAACTCCACGCGGCGGGCGCGGCTTTCACGGGCCTTTCCGGGTCGGGGTCAAGCTGCTTTGGGGTATTTCCGCCCGGGACGGCGGCGCGGCGGGCGGCGGCGCGCTTAAAAAAACACGGTTTTTTCGTTCAAACTACAATTTTTCTTGCGTCAATGCCCGATCCAATGTTACAATAGTACAAGATCGGGGCGCCGGGAAAGGAGTACTCATGAAAATTACCGATATTCGGGTTCGCAAAGTTACCGGAGAAGGAAAGCTGAAAGCCTACGTAACCATTACGTTTGACGACTGCTTTGTGGTGCATAATGTCAAAATCATCGAAGGCAAAAGCGGTGTCTTTATCGCAATGCCGAGCCGGAAGACACGGGCGGGGGAATACAAGGATGTGGCCCATCCCATCAACCCTGACTTCCGTACGGAAATGCAAAAACAGATACTCGACCGCTATGATTCCGGAAACGTTGAAGATGACCCAACCGTAGAAATATAGGACCATTGCCGCGCCGTTATACGCATCGCGGGAACCGCGCGGGAACCGTTTCACGGTGCTCCGTTTCACCTGGACGGCCTTCGGGAATCGCCGGGGAAAACCGGGCAGAAATTCGCCCGCGTGTATACGCCGCCCCGCACGCAGAGGGGGGATGGTCAAACGTTCCGTTTTTCATCATACTGTTCACGGCGGTCTGGCTGCAAAACCGGTCCGGACGCCCGTGATTTTGGGACGTAGGCAAGTGGTAAGCCACCGGGTTTTGGCTCCGGCATGCACAGGTTCGAACCCTGTCGTCCCAGTACAGCGGCGGGTCCATTCCCGCCGTCCTTTCAAGAAAACGGATAACGCAAGGAGCGAAAGATGAGTGAAGTTGTTTTCGAGGCGAAAACGCGGACCGGAAGGGGTTCCGCCATAGCCCGGGGACTGAGGCGGCAGGGCCGCATACCTGCGGTTATGTACGGCCGTTCAGGCCAGCCGGTGGCCATCGACCTTGACGCGGCGGAACTGGCCGGCGGGCTTAAAGGCATTTCGGAAAGTACCATCGTAAAAATTCATATCGACGGCAAAAATCACGACGCGTTTGTTAAAGATACCCAGCGTAACATTGTAAGCGGCGGTATCCTGCACGTCGATTTTTACGAGGTTGATTCGGCCCAAATCCTCCGGGCGCGGGTACCGCTGCACGTTACCGGAAACCCCGTCGGCGTACGGAACGGCGGTATTTTTGAATCCCCCCTGCACGATATCGAAGTTGAATGTCTCCCCAAAGATCTTCCCGAGCGGATTCATGTAGACGTGTCCACGCTGGACGTGAACCAGTCCATCCACGTCCGGGACCTTGCCCTGGGCGAAGGGGTGCGCCTCATATCCGGCGGCGATCAGGTTATCGCGCTGGTTAAGTTTGCCCGTGCCGAAGAAGCCGCCGCCACGGAAGAAACTCCCGCCGCGGAAGGAGCGGATGCAAAAAAGGCCGAAGCGAAAAGCTGAGATTCCCGGTCTTGAGGAACGTGTCGCTTCGGCGCTGGCGGATTTTCCCCGGGGGAGCCGTTTTATCGCCGCCGTTTCAGGCGGCGCGGATTCCACCGCCCTGCTCGCCGCGGCGGCCCTCCCCGTCCGGGAGCGGGGACAGCGGCTGTACTGCTTTCATGTGGACCATGGACTGCGGCCCGGGGCCGAACGGGCGGGAGACGCGGAAGCGGTAAAAAATTTGGCCGTCTCCCTCGGTCTCCCCTGGAAAATTTGCCGGGTAAAAACGGGCCGGATTATCCGCGCCGCGCGTGAATGGGGTTCGGGCATTGAAGCCGCCGCCCGCCGCTTCCGCCGCCGCGCCTGGAACCGGGAATACGGGAAGGTGGGCGCGGTCCGCGTCCTTGTGGCCCATAACCGGGATGATGTTCTTGAAAATATCCTGATGGGTTTTCTCCGGGGGGCGGGACCCCGGGGACTTGCCGGTATCCCCGCCGCCAGGAATAAGATTCTCCGTCCCCTTATCGGCGCGGGCCGTGCGGAAATACGGAAGTGGCTTACCGCGCGGGGGATTTCCTGGCGTGAAGACTCCACCAACAGCGATCCCGCCTTTTTCCGTAACCGGGTGCGGACGGTACTTGTTCCCTTGCTTGACGCGCGTTTTCCCGCCTGGCGGAGCGGCGTACAGGCGCTCGCGGAGACACAGCGCAATACGGCGGATTTTCTTGCCGCCGAAGCGGCGCGCCGCCTCCCGTGGGAGTATGGCGTCGCCAATACTGGCATCGCCAATAATGGCGTCGCCCATTCCTCCCGGGGGTTTTCACTTGACCTCGCCCTTTTTTTGGCCGCCCCCGCGCCGCTTCGGGAAGAGGCCCTTTTCCATGGCGGGAATATGATTGGCCGGAAGCAAAGCGGCCCCGCTTCCCGCCGCCATCCAGGGACGATACGCCGCCAAACCATCCGGCATTTTGCCCAGGGAACCGTAGCGGCGCTGGACATGGGGCCGTTCCGGGGGGAAATTCGGGAAAACCGGATTAATCTTGTGCCGCCGCTTGCCCCGCGGGGCGAACGGGGATTTTGCCGGTTGATCAAAGCGCCGGGGCTTTATACGCTTAACAGGACGGCCATCATGGTACGCGAAACGGAAATATCGCCATTGCTGGCGGCGCCAATAATGGCGGCGCCAATAATGGCGATGGGGCAGGTGGAACTGCCGATAGCCGTGCGCCCTCCCTTTCCCGGCGAGGTTTCCCTGCCGCGCCTTTTGCGCAACGGCGCCGCGGTCAAACCGGACGGCGGCCTTACCGGGATTTGGGACCGGAACGGGCTTGCGCTCCTTTTCGGTGTAAAGAACGGAGAAGTAAATCTATTTTTCCATCGCGCGGGGACGGGACATTATTCCGTCCGGGTGAAAACGGCGGAGAACGGCATGAAAAAAACAACGCACGGGAAAAAGCGCCCATGAGACGCCTCTCCGCCACGGCGCTCTGCGCGGCGTTACTGTTTGCCGCCGCGCGGTTTCCCGCCGCCGCCCAGAGCCCGGACTTCCCGCCGCCTGGCGCCGTCAGTACTGGTATCACCAATAATGGTGATACCAGTATTGGTGATGGCGAAACGGCCATAGCAGCGCGCTACCGTTCCTGGGTAGAGGCGGCGCTTGCTCAAGGCCGCCTGGAAGCGGCGGAAATCGCGCTCGAACGGGCGAATGATTATGCCGCCGTTTCATCGGATCTGTCCTATTTGCTCGCGCGTGTCCGTCTGGATTGCCGCCGTCCCGCCCGGCCGGTACTTGAAGCGGCCCGGCGCGGTATCGAAACCCGGCGCTGGGACCGTTACCGGGAGGAAGACGCCCGCCTTATTGAGGCGGAAATTTTGATCCGTCTGCGCCGGTGGGACGGGGCGCTGGAAAGCCTTGCGCGTATACACGGCGCGGCGGCTACGCGCGAAGCGTACGGCGGCGGCCAAAGCGTTGCGGAGGCCGGAGCGGTTCTTCGCCTCAAGGCGCTTCTGGGGAAAGGGGACCTTGCCGCGTTCCGCCGGGAAGCGGGGGACGCGCTTGCAAAATATCCCCGGAATCCGGAAGTGGTCCGTGTCTTTTTCAGCTATGCCTCCGGAAACCCGGTTGATACAAAGGATACGGATCTGATGCTGACCGCCCTTTCCCATCTCCCCTTCCTCGTTGACCGGGACGCCGATCTCGCCTGGCGTGGCGCGTCCTTTATCCGGGATACCGAAACCGCGCGCCGTTACCTCACCGCGTACCGGGCGGGCGGCGGCAAACAGCCAGGCGCCATCCCTGTGGCCCTCAATTTCGGCCTCATCGGCGAAGAAGCCGCCGTAACGGAACTTTTTGCGAACCGAGAAGAAGCGGTTGACATAGCCGTATTCCGCGCGGTTTTTGGTTTGCTGCGGCACGAAGAAGGCCGGGAACGGTTCCGGCGAAACCTTGAACGCTTTTCCGGTGTTATATCGGAAGACGGGGACCGGGATGAATACGCGGAGGCGTGGACAACGTACCGGAATGGCGAAATCCACGCCTTCACGCTGGACCGGAACCAGGATGGCGAGGCCGATTGGGAGATCTCGTTTTCCACGGGGACGCCGGTAAGCGCCCGGGCGGAATTCGCGGTTGACGATGAAACCGGCGCCGATGGCCGCGCGGAAATTTTCTGGGAAGTTTTCCCTTGGGTTCGGGAAGTCCGGCTTGGCGGGACGGTTTATCGATACAAACCGCTCGATTTCGCCCTCCCCCTGCTCGAATTTTCCGTTGTGGTTGCCGGCGCCGAACCGCTCCCGTCATCACCGGAGCCGGTACTGCCGGTCCTTTACCCCGCGGCGCGGCGCGGGCAGGGGCTCCTTTCCCGGCGGGCCCTCATCATGGCCGCCGAATCCCTGGAGCGGCAGAGCCGGGAATTTCCGGGAGGCGTCGAGCGTATTCAACTGTCCGGCGGCATTCCCCTCATTGGGGCGGAAATGGCGCGGGGCCGTATCGCTTCGGTAACGGAATACCAGAGCGGCCGGAAACGCCTCCAGCGGCTCGACCTCGACCTTGACGGGCGTATGGAAACCGTGCGGCGTTTTCGCCGGAAAAGCGCGGCGGAAGCCGGACGGGAGTCTCCGTTGCTCCCTGAAACGGAGGCGATCCTTGAATCAAGCGAAAGCGATTGGGACGGGGACGGCGTTTTTGAAACGGGCGAAGAATATTACCCCGATGGAACGGTGCGCCGTTCATGGGACTTTAACCGGGATGGAACAAGAGAATATGCGGAAACAAACCGTGAATAACCGGAAACCGCCCCTTGCGGAAGCGGCTCGCCATCTTACTGTCCGGCGCGCGCCGGCGGCTCGACTCTTCGCGGTTTTGCCGCCGGCGGTTTTGGCGTGCGCGCTCACCGCGTGCGTAACCGGTTCCGCCCAAAGCCGCCTTGAGCCGGTGCGCCCCGCCGCCGACATACGCCGGGCTGATATTGAACGCTTTGCTGAAGCGGACCCCGCGCGGGCAATACACCTTGCCGGCGTAGCCCGCGCCCTGTACGGTCCCGCATCGCCCGCGCCGGACGGGGAATTCCTCGCGGCGATTACGGACATTGAAGCGCGCGCCGTAGAAAATCTCAAGGCCGCCCGTTCCCGCGCGGCGGACGAAGCGCGCTGGGAAGACGCCGCGTCCTATACCCGCTCCCTTGCCGCGCTCGGAATGAACGCCGGAGCGGAAGGGGATTTGCTCCTTGCCGAGGCGAAAGAAGCACTCGCCAGGGGAAACGATCTCGCGGCCTTTCTCGCGGCGGTCCGCTCCCACGCGCAAAAGCCCCTCGCGCGGGAAGACGCGCACCTCTTTTTAGCCCGGGCGGTGCAGGCGTCCCAGCGCCGGACCGCGGCCTTCTTCCTTACAGCCCTGATTGCCGCGGGCGGTACGGCAAGCCCCTCCCTCCGGGAGTATGCCACCGGGCAAGACACCCCCGCCGACATGATCCGGGGCGTCGCCACGGTTGTCGTGGACCGGGGCATCCGCATCGAGCGGGGGCGCGGCATCCCCGACCGGATATTGGGATCGGCCTTCTTTGTGGACGCCTCCGGCCTTCTCGTTACCAATTATCACGTTATCGCAAGTGAGGTTGATCCTGAGTACGAAGGGTTTTCCCGTATGTATATCCGCATGGGAGACGCCTCCAGCGCGCGCGTTCCCGCGCGGGTCATCGGCTGGGACCGGGCAATGGACCTCGCGCTTATCCGCGCGGAAATCCGCCCGGATTATGTTTTTTCCGTAGTTGACCGGATTATCCCACGCGTGGGCGAAACGGTGAACGCCATCGGCTCCCCCGGGGGTCTGGAAAAGACGGTAACACGCGGGATTGTCTCCGCGACGGGGCGGCGTTTCCTCCAGGTGGGAGACGTTATACAAATCGACGCGGCGGTCAATCAGGGCAATTCAGGCGGCCCGGTGGTGGACATGGAAGGGCGGCTCGTGGGCATCGTCTTTGCCGGGGCCGCGCAGTATCAGGGGCTTAACTTTGCCGTTCCCGCGGAGCGCCTCGCCACGGCCCTCCCCGCCATGCTCCACGGCGGCAAGGCGGAGCGCCCCTGGCTCGGCCTTACCCTGGCCGAAACCGCACAGGGGGCGGAAATTGTGTACGTCGCCCCCTTTACCCCCGCCGCCGAGCAGCAGCTTCCCGAAGGCGCGCTCCTTACACGAATCAACGGCCGGGAAATTACCGCACCCCAGGGCGCGCTGATTCCCGCGCTTCAAGACAGCCTGCTCACCGGGCGGCCCGGCGAACTGGTCTCCCTGGAAACAGCGGACGGCGGGCGGTATGTGGTGCTCACCGCGCTCCGGCCCGTTCTGCCCTTGAGTGAGGCGGTCAAGGCCGATACCCGGGAACGCCTCGCCGCGCCTCTTTTCGGCATTATTCTTTCCCCCACGGCTTCAGGCGGCGCGTTTGCCCGAACCTGGCACATCCAGCGGGTCATCCGCGGTTCCATTGCCGATGAAATGGGCCTTTCGGCGGAAGATCCCATCACGATCCGCGGCTTCCGGGTACTGGAAAAAGAAGGCTACGCCCTCCTCTCCATCAATGTAAAAAAACGCCGCATGGGGTACCTCGAAACAACGATGCAGCTTCCCGCCGCGCTGGACTCCCCCGATACGCTCTAGGATCTGTCGCGCTTACAGGTTTTTTTGGCAGTTTTGCGGCGTAAAAAACCACCTTTTCAGACGATTTCTGGTGGGTTTAAGCGCAAAGCGCAACAAACCGCCGGGTCCCGCGCGTCTTTTGCAGGCCAAAAGACGCCGGCGCTTATGAAGCGTTATATGCAATTGCGCCTAAATTTGGTTAAAAATTGTTTAAATAAATATTGACAAATGTAATAACATTCTATAAAATATCAATAGAGGAAAACAATGGACGGCATAAAAAATGAATT
>JAITGJ010000169.1 GCA_031280705.1 Spirochaetaceae bacterium | reverse complement strand
CGCTGTACGCGGGGGAGAAGTACTACACGGAACAGGCGACATTGCATGAGGCGATAGCGCTCAACACGGTGGAAAACGAGGCGGAATTTATCAGTTGGGGCATCGTGATCCCGCAAAAGCGGGAGCCTGCCCAAAACCCGTAGGGTTTTGGGCTTGGCAAAACCCCGCATCCGGCCCGGCCCGTATCTGTTCGCGGGGATATGCCCCCGCATGACATTCCGCACGGAGGCGGAATGTCATGCGGACACCCCCATTCTGGGTTTTGCGGCGCAGCCGCAAAACCCAAGCCCACAATCCGCATGGATGCGGATTGTGGGCACCACTAGCGAAACGGCGCAAAACCGGTTATTTTTATCGCCATGATAAGTATCGCCTTTACCGGCGGCGGCACGGGCGGGCACATTTACCCCGGTATCGCGACGGCCCGGGCGGTGCGGGAACTGGTTCCCTGCCGGATATTCTGGATTGGCGCGTCGCGCGGCATGGATCGCGCCCTCGTGGAAGGCGCGGGGCTTCCCTTTTTCGGCATTCCCGCGGGGAAGCTCAGGCGTTATATTTCCCTGCGCAATGTTACCGATGTCTTCCGGGTGCTGGCCGGTATCGCCGCGGCCTTTTTTATCCTCAAGCGGGAAAAACCCGCCCTGCTCTTTTCCAAGGGGGGATTTGTGTCGGCGCCGCCCGTTATCGCCGCCGCGCTGCTCAAAATCCCCGTGTTTACCCATGAATCGGATTATAGTCCGGGCCTCGCTACCCGGATTAACCTGCGTTTCGCGCGGCGGATCTTTACGGCGTTTCCGCAAACCGCGTCGTTTTTTCCACCGCCGGTTCGCGCGCGGGTTACCCTGGCGGGGAATCCCATACGCCGGGAATTTTTTACCGCGGACGCCGCGCGGGGCCGGGCTTTTATCGGCGTGGACGCGGAGACGCCGGTCCTGCTCGTCCTGGGGGGGAGCCTTGGCGCGAAGCAGCTTAACGATCTCGTGCGGGAAAGTCTTCCCGCGCTCAGCGCGTGTTTTTTTGTGGCCCACCAGACCGGCGCGGGTAATGACCGGGAAATTCCCGATAGCAGCCGTTACCGCGCCTGGCCCTTTATCGGGGATGAAATGCCGGATGTGCTTGCCGCGTCAACCCTTGTGTTGTGCCGGAGCGGGGCGGGGACCGTGTGGGAATGCGCCGCGCTCGGCAAGCCCGCGATTCTGGCGCCCTTGCGCGGAAGCGGCACCCGGGGGGATCAGGTGGAAAACGCCCGCGCGCTTGAAAAAGCCGGGGCGGCGGTGGTTCTTTCCGGGGATGTTGACGCCGGCGCGTTGAGCGCGGCCGTAAAGGCCCTTGCCGCGGATGGGGAGCGCCTTGCGGCGATGGGAAAAGCGGCGGCGGCATTCGCGGGGTCCGATGCGGCGCGCCTTATCGCGGAAGCCATTGTAGACGAAGCCCGCGGCGGGGACGCCGGGCGGGAAGCTTGAGGGACAGGGAGAAGCATTATGCGGTTCGGGGTAATTGACATTGTTTTTGGAGTAGTAATACTGCTCCTCTTGATACGCGCCCTGGTGCGGGGATTTATCAAGGAAGTGTTTTCCATGGCCCAGTGGGTGCTGGGGCTTACCCTCGCGTTTTTCTTTCACCGCCGCCTTGCGGCCATTCTCGCGGAAAAATACTTTCCCGGTCAGACGGTTATTCCTTCTGTTGCCGCCTTTGCCGGAATTTTTATCGTTGTTTTTATCGTGATTCTGATTCTGGAGAAAATACTGCGGGATATTGTCGACGGCGTCCGGCTCGGCGGCATCGATCATTTTTTGGGCGCGCTGTTCGGTATCGCCGAAGGCATCCTGGTCGTGTCGCTCTTTCTCTGGCTGTTTTCGGCGCAGCCCCTTATGGATCCCGCGCCGGTGCTGAACGGCAGTGTTTTCTACCGCATGCTCAGGCCCGTTATCGGCGTAATGGAAGAAACCGTTATCGCCCTCCCGCCCGGAGACGCCGGTGTTTGACAATATTCTCGGCCAGGACGCGGCGGTTTTGCTCGCGCGGGACATTGCCGCGTCCGCCCTTGCCCCGTCGGTTCTGTTCCGGGGGCCCGCCGCTTCCGGCAAGGGAACGGCGGCGCTGGAACTGGCGCGCGGCCTTTCCTGCGCCCGCGGCGGGGAGTGGAACTGCGCCTGTCCCGATTGCGCCCGCCACCGCCTGCTCTATCACCCTGATCTGCTCGCGCTGGGCGCGCGGTCCTTTTCCCCGGAAATCGCCGCCGCCGCGCGCGTCTTTTCCCGCGAGTACGCCGATACGCCGGCGCGGCTTTTCTTTATCCGCGCGGCGCGGAAACTGCTGCTCCGCGCCGGCAGCGCCCTGTGGGAAGACGATCCGGGCGCGAAAAAAATCGCCCCGCTTGTTGAGGCGCTGGACGCGGACCTGAATGAGGTGCTCGCCTTCCACGGCGCGGCGGACAGCGGTGGAGAAGAAGCCGCCCCGCCCGAAGACGGCTGGGCGGAAAAGATAGCCGGTTCGATACTCAAAAACGCCTGGAAACTTGAGGCGGAAGGCATTCCCGGCCAGATTCCCGTGGCGCAGATCCGCCGCGCCTCTTTTTGGTGCCGCATGGCGCCGCTTTCCCGGCGGAAGGTACTGCTGATAGAGAATGCCGAACGGATGCAGGACGGCGCCCGGAACGCCCTGCTCAAAATCCTTGAGGAACCCCCGCCCACCGCCGTGATTGTCCTCTGTTCGGCGCATCCGGCGGCGCTCCTCCCCACGGTTCTTTCCCGGCTCAGGCCCTATTACTTTGCCCGGCGGGACGCGGCCGTCGAACGGGAGGTAATCCGGCGGGTGTTTCGCGCCCGGACGGACCCGGAAGGTCCCGCCCGGAACGGCAGCCTTATCTTTGGGTATCTGGAACGTTTTTTGCCCGTTTCCGGGGAAACGCTTGCCCCGCTCGCCGTTTTGTTTGCCGCTTCGCTTGCCGCGCGCGCGCGGAGGCTTCTCCAGGCGGCCCGTAACGGCGCGGCCCCTCCCGCGCTTCTCGCCGCGCGTGCCGCGCGCATGGAGGAAGCCGCGCGCGGCGCGGCCCTGCCCGCCGTGCCCGCAACAGCCGAAGCCGTGCTCCGCGCGATACGGGAAGGCGCGGATAATTTTGAAGCCCCCGGCGTGTTTGAGCGTTTTCTGGAAGCGGTGCTCGAAGCGGCGGGCGGGGCGGGCGCCGCGGAAGAAGACGGCGCGATCCGGGATATCTGGAGCGGTGTGGTCAACGGCGCCGCCGTGGCCGTGCGGACGTACAATATGGCCGTTCCCCTGATCCTTGAGCGCATGGGAACGGAATTTCTCCAGCGCGTCCGGGCGTTATACGGGATAGGGTAAACGGTATGCGTGAATTTCTTGCGCGGGCGCTTAAAAAGCTCAACAAACTTACCGCCGAACAGATAACGGACCTTCTCGTGTCCGCCGCCGGGGAAATTGAGCGCCTGGAATCGGTGCTGGATTCGCTTTCGGAGGGCATTCTGGTCTCTGACACGAACCACAGCCTCGTTATGGCGAACAAGCGCGCCGAGCGTTATCTTCCGGCGGTCCATCACGAACAGGAAAATGTCCCCGTCTGGTTTTTTGTGGATGACGACCGGCTCCGCGCCTTCCTTGAAGATACGCTCCGCGCGGGAGACCGGGTGGAGGGCCGGGAATTCGATGTGGACCTGGCCGGAAAATCCCGTCTCCTTTCCGTGTCGGTGCTGCCCCTGGTGCGGGATCATCAGGTTTCAGGTTCCCTGATCTATGTTGAGGACATTACCGAACGGCGCGGAAAAGAGGCGCAGCTCCGCCGGGTGGAAAATCTCGCCAGCCTTACGACGCTTGCGGCGGGCGTCGCGCACGAAATCAAAAACCCCCTGGGCAGCCTGTCCATCCATGTGCAGCTTATTCAGCGGGCCATCGCCTCCATGTCCACGCCCGAACTTTCAGGCGGCATGGGGGAACGCACGGACTGGCTTTCCGAACTGAACCGTTATATCGGCGTCGTCAATGAGGAAATCGCGCGGCTCAATCATATCGTGGTAGATTTTCTGTTCGCCGTGCGCCCCATGGACCTTGAACTGAGGGAGGGCGATGTCAACGGCGTTATTGCCGATTTGATGGATTTTGTGCGCTACGAACTTGAAGCGGCGCACATTCAGGCGGTTCTGGAACTTCAGGGCGATGTTCCCCGTTTCGCGTTTGATGACCGCTACCTCAAGCAGGCCCTGCTCAATCTGATAAAAAACGCCATCGCCGCCATGCCCGGCGGGGGCAGCCTTACCGTAAAAACCGAATACGCCGACGGCGCGGTTGTGATCACCGTAACGGATTCCGGTACCGGCATCAGCGAAACCAACCTGTCCCGGATTTTTGAGCCGTACTTTACCACGCGGGAAAGCGGATCGGGCCTTGGACTAACGCTGGTGTTCAAGATAATCCGGGAGCACCGGGGCGAGGTAACCGTCCGGTCCCGCGAAGGGGCGGGCGCTTCCTTTATTATCACCCTGCCCGTGCCGCAAAAGGAAACCCGCCTTATCGCGTTTGACGGCGCGCCGCCGCCATTGGCGGACCCGCTAGCGGCGGGAGAGACGGCGGGGAGGCGCGTATGAAATTCACCCTGCTCATTGTTGACGATGAAAAGAATATCCGCGAAGGGCTGGCCGCGAGCCTTCACATGGACGGCTATCTGGTGGAAACCGCCGCGTCCGGCGATGACGGATGGAGGCGCTTCCAGAAGGGCGACATTGATCTGGTGATAACGGACCTCCGCATGCCGGGCCTTTCCGGGGCGGAACTCCTGAAACGCATCCTCGCCGAATCGCCGGGCTTCCCGGTCATCGTCCTTACGGGACACGGCACGGTAGAGGCGGCGGTTCAGGCGATACGCGGAGGGGCCTACGACTTCCTCAGCAAGCCGGTGGACCTGGACCACCTGTCCCACCTCGTCAAACGGGCGCTGCAAAACCGGGAACTGGTTCTGCGCCACCACCGCCTGGAAAAGGAACTGGAGCAGGAAAAACAGTTCAAATCCCTCATCGGTTCCTCACAGGTTATGCTCCGTGTTTTTGATACCATCAGCCGCGCCGCTCCGGCGCGCGCGTCAATACTCATTACCGGGGAAAGCGGGGTGGGCACGGAACTGGTGGCCGACGCCATTCACGAACTGTCCCCGCGCCGGGGAAAGCCCCTGGTCAAGGTGCACTGCGCGGCCCTTGCCGCGAGCCTCCTTGAAAGCGAACTGTTCGGCCACGAAAAAGGGGCCTTTACCGGGGCCGTTTCCCGGATGCGGGGCCGCTTTGAACTTGCCCATGAGGGAACCCTGTTTCTGGACGAAATCGGTGAAATCGATCAAAATATCCAGATCAAATTACTGCGCGTTTTGCAGGAACGTAAATTTGAGCGTGTCGGCGGCGAAGAAACCATTGAAACCGATGTCCGCATTGTCGCCGCCACCAACCGGGACCTCAAGGCGGAAATTGAAAAGGGCGCGTTCCGGGAGGATCTCTATTTCCGCCTCAATGTGGTAAATATCGAAGTCCCGCCCCTGCGCGAACGCAAAGACGACATTCCGCTCTTTCTCAATTCATTTGTCCGGGAATTCGCGCGGGAAAACGGCAAACCGGTGGAAGGCGTGGATGATCGCGCGCGCGCGGCCCTGTACGCCTACGACTGGCCGGGCAATATCCGGGAACTCCGTAACTGTGTGGAAAGTGCCGTGGTCATGTCGCGCGGACGCCTCATCACCGAAAACGATCTTCCCCCCACCATAGGCGAACATTCCACCGCGCACTGGATACGGATCCCCCTGGGAACGAATCTTGAGCATGCGGAGCGGATCATCATACGCGACACGCTTTCGTCCCTCAAGGGCAACAAGAGTGAAGCGGCCCGCGTGCTCGGCGTCGGCCGCAAAACCCTGCACCGGAAACTTGCCGGATACGGCGGCGCCGTATCCAGCGACGCCGGGCCGGGCGGCAGCGGTGAAGACGAAGACCCGGCTCCCTCCCGTACAAACCCCGGCGAATAAAGGCGCGGAAGATTGAATAGAGTTGTTTATTTTTCAGGGACCGGCAACAGCCTCAAAATTGCCCGGGAAACAGCGCGTCATATCGGCGGCGGTGAACTTGTTTCCATGGCGCATGATGACAAAAATATGCCGAACCGGCATTATGACACAACAGGCTTTGTGTTTCCGGTATATTTCTGGGGATTGCCGCATATTGTTAGAAGGTTTGTAACGGCCATGAGCGGGCACCATAGTTCTTATTACTATGCGATTACAACGAGCGGAGGAAGTCCCGGGAACGGATTGCCGCAGCTCAAGGCGCTCTTGAAGCACTGTCATGATATTGAATTAAACTATGGTCAAAATATAACAATGCAGACAAATTACATACTGCATAATTATCTGATGTATTTCCATAACTTTCATAATCTGGAAAAAAACGCGCAGGTAATTCTTGAAAAGGCGGAAAAGAAATTACGCCTGGTTACGGATCACATAAACCGGAGAGAAAACAACAAAATAGGAAACATAAACAAATTCCGGGAAATATATTATAACCGGTATATGCGGCATATATCACGCATTGACAGGCATTATAGGGTAAGTGATGACTGTATCAGATGTGGAATATGCGTAACCATCTGTCCGGTAAAAAACATTGCGTTAATAAATGATAAACCGGAATTCAAAAGCCATTGCGAGCAGTGCCTTGCGTGCATGCATTATTGCCCCCGCAGGGCAATCAACTATAAAAACATTACGCAAAACAGAAAAAGATATACGAATCCGCAATAAGCCGCGGGGAAATGGCCCTGGGGAACAGTAGACCGGTTTGACAGCCCGGACGGTTATCCGGCGCGGCTCACGATTTTCCGCCTCTTGGCCGCGCAGGACGCGGCGGGATGGTACCGCCCGGCGGTTCCGCTCCGGCCTCCCGCGCAAGACGCGGCGCGACGAGTGAGACGGCCTCGGCCAGCGCCGCATGTTCCTCCCGGTGAATGCGTTCGGCAAGGCTTTCGGGGCTGTCCCCGGCAAGGACCGGCACTTTCCGCTGGAGAATGATGGGCCCCCGGTCAATTCCTTCGTCTACAAAATGCACCGTGCAGCCCGATTCCCGTTCCCCTGATGCGATGACCGCCCGGTGGACGTGTTCTCCGTACATACCCTCCCCGCCGAATTGGGGAAGGAGGCTTGGGTGCAGGTTGATGATCCGCCCCGCATACGCGCCGGTGATTTCCCGGGTAAGGATCGAAAGAAAACCCGCAAGGACGATGAGGCCGATGTCCCGTTCCCGCGCGCGGGCCAAAATCCGTTCGGATAGTTCCCGCCGCCGTTCGTCCCGGGGCAGTTCCCGGCGCGGAAGTTCCACCAGCGCCTCGATGCGCGCGTTTTTCGCCCGGGTAAGCGCGTATGCGCCGGCCCGGTCGGACACCACCACCCGTATCGACGCCGGGCCCAAACGCCCCGCCTGCTCCGCGCCGATAAGGGCGGCAAGGTTTGTCCCGTTTCCCGATACGAGCGCCATAACCGGCACGATGCTGGAACAAGCCATGGCTAAGTTCCGTTCGGGATTTCCGGAACCGGCCCGGTCCCGGCCGGTCCGGTCCGCACGGTCCTAGCGGACAAAGCGCACCGTCCCCGCGTCTCCCGCGCGGGCCACGCGCCCGATGGTCCAGGCGGGGAAACCCGCGCCGTCCAGGCGTTCGATGGCTGTCTCCGCCTCTTCGGAGGGGAGGGCGAGAACAAAGCCAATGCCCATATTGAACGTGCCCCAAAAAAGCCGCGTAAGGCCGGTATCACCGCCGGCCAAAAGTTCCGCTCCCTTCGCTTCCGCCGCTTTTCCCGTAAGGCCCGTTCCCGCCGCCGAAGCGGCAAGCCGCGCGAAAACCGGAGGAATTTTCCAGGCCGTCCGGTCAATTACCGCGTCAAACGCCTCCGGCGATGCGTCCCGCGCAAACATCCGGGGGATATTTTCATAAAAGCCGCCGCCGGTGATGTGGGCCATCCCCCGGACGCGGATGTCCGGCAGCAGTCCCAGAACCGCCCGCGCGTACAGCCGTGTCGGTTCGAGCAGGGCCATGCCGATGGGCATACCGCCAAAATCTTCGTCAAGATCGGGAAGAAGTTTCCGTATCAGGCTGTAGCCGTTTGAATGGGGTCCCGACGACGCGATGCCGACCAAGGCGTCTCCCTCCCGGATGGCGGCGCCGTCAATAATTTTTTTCCGGTCCACAATCCCGACGGAAAAACCGGCGAGGTCGTATTTGCCCGTCTCATAAAAGCCCGGCATTTCGGCGGTTTCGCCGCCCAACAGCGCGCTTCCCGTTTCCCGGCAGCCTGTCGCTACGCCCTTTACCAGTTCCGCGGCCACGTCCGCGTCGAGTTTGCCGCAGGCAAGATAATCCAGGAAAAAGAGGGGCCGCGCCCCGTGGCAAACGATGTCGTTTACGCACATGGCCACGCAGTCGATGCCCACCGTATCGTATTTTTTCATGCGGAAGGCGATTTCGAGCTTGGTTCCCACCCCGTCGGCGCCGGACACAAGGACGGGTTCTTCCATGCCTTCACCCGCACGGACAAATTCCGCGAGGGAAAACATGCCGGCAAAACTCCCCAGCCCGTTCAGCACCGCCTTCCGCGCGGTGCCCTGCGCGAATTCCCGGTACTTCGCAACCGCCCGGTAGCCTTCCTCGATGTCCACGCCCGCCTGTTTGTAGTCCGTGATGATCATAAAACTACTGTAGCACGAAAAGGAGGCGGAAAACAAGAAAGAACCGGCAGGTCCGCCCGCGTATGCCCGGCGGTATTTGGCGGCGCCAATTTGGCGGCGCGATTACGGGCAACGCACGCAGCAGCGAAGCGTGGATCAGTGACGGCGGCGTGATTTACGGCGCTTCCGCAGGGGGCGGTAAGGCCAACACGGACACTGCCGGAACGGCGCTGTTTGTAGGGCGGGGAGGCACGGCGAAATACGGTAACGGAGGCCACCTCGCGGACCTTGGCCAAGCCGTTGCCGCCGGCGGCCTTACCGCGCCATAAAAGCCCCCGCAGACCACACACGCCGGGTCCCGGATATGCGGGGCAGGCTGACGAAGCCGCGCCGTGTTGTTCGGGCGTATTTTGCGCCGGTCCACAAAGCCGGCTGCTTTGCGGACCGGCGCGTTTGTAATTATTGTTTTTTGATGTTGTAGAACGCTTTACGGCCCGCGTAGGCTGCGACACCTTCAAGCTGATCTTCGATACGCATAAGCTGGTTGTATTTGCTTACGCGGTCGGTGCGGCTCATGGAACCGGTTTTGATTTGGCCCGTTTCAAGGCCCACCACGAGGTCGGCAATGAAGGTATCCTCGGTTTCGCCGGAACGGTGGGAAACGATGGCCGTATAGCCCGCTTTTTTCGCCATTTCCACCGCTTCGTATGTTTCGGTTACCGTCCCGATCTGGTTCACCTTGATCAGGATGGAATTACAGGCCCCCATATTGATGCCCTTTTCAAGCCGTTTGGTGTTGGTAACAAAAAAATCGTCGCCGACAACCTGGACGCGGGAACCGAGCTGTTTTGTCAGCGCGACATAGCCGTCCCAGTCGTCCTGATCCAGCGGGTCTTCGATGGATACGATGGGGTATTTGTCCACCCACCTGGCGTACAGTTCGATCATCTCTCCGGCGGTACAAAGTTTGTCCGGGTTTGATTTCCAGAATTTGTAGCCCTTCTTGCCTCCCTCGCCGTAGAGTTCCGATGAAGCGCAGTCAAGCGCGATGCCGAACTGCTCGCCGGGCCGGTACCCCGCCTTTTCGATAGCCTTCATGATGTAGTCAAGGGCCTCTTCATTGCCGATGTCCGGCGCGAATCCGCCTTCATCTCCCACCGCGGTATTTTTGCCCGCGTCGTGGAGGAGTTTTTTCAGGTTATGGAACACTTCCGCGGTCCAGCGGACGGCTTCCCGCATGGAACCGGCGCCGACGGGCATCACCATAAATTCCTGGAAATCTATTTTGTTGTCCGAATGCTTTCCGCCGTTGATGATATTTGCCATCGGCACGGGGAGGAGGCTCGCGTGGAACGACCCCAGATACTTGTAGAGGGGAATGTCCAGAAAGTCCGCCGCCGCGCGGGCCGCCGCCATGGAGACGCCGAGAATCGCGTTGGCGCCCAGTTTGCCCTTGTTTTCCGTGCCGTCCAGTTCGATCATGGTCCGGTCGATGTCCACCTGATCCAGCGCGTCCAGGCCCTGAATTTCCGGGGCGATGGCGTCGTTCACATTGGCGATCGCCTGTTGGACGCCCTTGCCCAGATACCGCGCCGCGTCGCCGTCACGCAGTTCCACCGCCTCGTAATCTCCCGTTGAAGCGCCGGAAGGCACCGCCGCCCGCCCCTGGGAACCGTCTTCAAGTATCACATCAACTTCGATGGTTGGGTTGCCTCTGGAGTCCAGAATTTCCCGCGCCTCGACATACTCGATAATACTCATGCTACCTCCAATTTTGCGTAGATGATGATAAAAAATTGATCATGTAGAAATTTTCGTTTTTCTTGCGCGGGAAGTCAAGGGTTTCCGCCAAATTACCCGCCGTACGCCGCGCCTTCCGCTCCGCCGCTTTGGGCGGGGCATTGCGCGGACAGGCGGGGCAGGCTACACTTATAAAAGGATGACAGCGTGAGCGGCGCCAGAATGGAAATAGACGAACAGAACCGGAATACACGGATTATTCCCCTGCCGGGGCTTTACAATGTGCGGGACCTGGGGGGATACGCGGTCCGGGGCGGCACGGTAAAATGGGGGCTTCTCTACCGCGCGGGAGACTTTCCCGGTCTTTTGCCGGAGGCAAAGGCGGAACTGGAAGCGCGGGACATACGCACTATCGTTGATTTTCGTGATCAGGAGGAACGGGACCTTAACCCGGACAGCAGTCTTGCCACGGTACGGGAAACCTGCGCCCTTTCGCTCAGAACCGGCGCGATTGTTGACTTTTTTGGCGCGAAAACCGTGGCAGAGGCCGAAGCCAACATGGAAACGCTCTACCGGCGGCTTCCCGCCGCGGGGATAGACCAGTACCGGACCCTTTTTGCCCTTCTTGCGGACCGGGAAAAGGTTCCGCTTCTTTTTCATTGCAGCGCCGGAAAGGACCGGACGGGCCTTGCCGCCGCGCTCATTCTTGCCGCGCTGGGGGCGGCGCGGGAAACCATTATTGAAGATTACTGTCTTTCCGCGCCGTGCCTCGCGGGAAAATACGACGCCATTATCGCGCGGTATCCCGCGGCTGAACCGTACATGACCGTCCGGCGGAATTTTATCATGAGCGCGCTGCATGTTATTGATACCGGGATGGGAGGCATGGAGCGCTATCTTGTGGAAACCCTGGGCGCGGCTCCGGCCGTCCTGCGGGAACTGTATGTTGAGCCGGACACGAACCGGAAAACGGTGTCCGCTCCTTTTGATACCGGATCGGGAGGATAACCATGCCGGCAGTTTTTGATTTTGTGAAGGTAGAAAAGGAATACTATACCGCCCGCGCGGAACCGGAGGAAATTATGGTCCCCCCCATGAAATTTATCATGGCGCAGGGAATGTGCGGGACCGGAAACAAAAAGTATCATGTGGGCGTTGAAACCGTGTATGCCCTCGCCACTATTATCCGGGACAGCAAAAAGGGCGGACGGCGGATACCGGGATATTTTGAGTATAAAATACCGCCGCTGGAAAGTTATTTCTGGGGGGACCTGGGCCGCCGGGAACTGAAAATTCCCCGGCATAAGTGGCTTTTTTGCTGTATGCTGCGCCAGCCCGATTTTGTGGAAGAGGCGGACTTTGCATGGGCCCGGGAAGCATGCGCCCGCACATATCCTGAACTGGACACCGCGAAAGTGCGCTTCTGGACCTATACCGAAGGGTACAGCGTACAAATACTGCACACCGGTCCCCGCTCCCGCGAAACGGCGTCCATCAAAAAAATCAAGGCGTACATGGACGCGCACCGTATGCGGGAAGGCTGGCACCCGGTCCGCAAGCATCACGAAATCTATCTTAATGACGCGGCAAAAACAGACCCGGAAAAGCTTAAAACCATTTTGCGCCTTCCGGTGATTATGCGGTATTAAAAACACCCGTGCCGCCCCGAAGGAGATTTATGGACGCGGCGCGTTTTGTTCAGTTTTAAGTTTTAGGGAAACCTGTCTATAATGGGTCCACCTAATAGACAGACTCTAAGCAGAAGTTGTTTTAATAGAGTTGTTTAATAACTTCAGTTGTTAAACAACTTCCGCTAAAAAATGCAATTTCGCAGCCCTAAAGCGCAGCGCCGGGGCGAGAAATTGCAGGACTTGTGAAATAACCAACCGGGTTATTGAACAAGTCTAATAACAATTACATACAAGGAGAGGAACATGAGTACGACACTTTCGTATGTGATGGTAACGCCCTATACCATCGCGAAAAGCAGGATAGGCGGCGTATTGTCCCGGCTGCTTTCCCAGGCGGACCTGGAACTGGTCGGCGCCCAGATGATCGCGCCGGATGAAGCGCTGGTCAAAGACTGGGCGGCAAATCTTCGCCGGGAAAATCCGGGAAACGCGGTTACGCTGCTCGCCGATTATGTTGAGCAGAAGATCGGTCCTTCCGCCGGAAAGCGGCACCGTTCCATGCTGCTGCTGTTCCGGGGGGAAGACGCCTGCGATAAACTTGTAAAGATTTGCGGCCATATTCATCCCGAAAACGCGAACGTTGATTCTTTTTCCAGCGAAACGATCCGCGACACCTATTCCGATCTGATCTATGCGGAGGGCGATCCGTCCCGGGTTGTCTATTTTGAGCCCGCGGTGCTGACGCCGCGCAGCCAAAAGGACGCTGACGAAGATTTTAGAATTTTCGCCCGGTTTCTCACGGGACAGGAAAACCTGATACGAAACAGCGCTGCGGTCCGGGACGGGAACATCCAGAATACCCTCGTGATCATCAAGCCCGACAACTGGACGCATCATTCGGCAAAACCCGGCACCATTATTGATATGTTTTCCCGGACCGGGCTCAGGATGATCGGCATCAAGGTGCACCGTTTTTCCCTTGCGGAGGCGCTGGAATTTTACGGGCCGGTGGAAGGGGCGCTGCAAAAACGGCTTGCGCCCATTTACGGAAAAAAAGCGAAAGAAATTCTTGAACGGGAGCTTGATGTTGCCCTGGATGACGAAACGGAAGCGGTGCTCGCGGGGTCCGTGGGGACGGCCTATGCGCGGGATCAGTTCCGCCGGATCATCAAATTTATGTCCGGCGCCCGCCCGGAAGAATGTCCCGAAAGCGAATGCCAAAAACCCGGCGGCGTGATGACACTGATACTGTACTACGAGGGAGAAGACGCCATTGCGAAAATTCGCGACGTGCTGGGACCGACGGATCCCCTCAAGGCTCCAAGCGGCACGGTGCGGCGGGAGTTTGGCAGCAATGTGATGGAAAATACCGCGCATGCCTCGGATTCGCCGGAAGCGGTAGCGCGGGAACAGGAAATCGTAAAGATCCGCGAAAACAAGGTGCTGGAAATTATCAACAGCCGCCTTTCGAGAAAGGACCTTTCAGGAAGAGACTGACTGTCTGTCCCGCGCCGCGGGGCGCGGGCGTTTTTTACTGCCGCACTATCGACAGTAATTCTACCTTAAATACGAGCGCCGCACCGGGGGGAATGCCGGCACTGCCTTCCTCTCCATACGCAAGCGCGGGGGGCATATAGAGCTTAAAGGTGCTGCCCACAGGCATCAGTTGAATGCCTTCGGCAAAGCCCGGAATTACCTGCGCGATGGGTATATCCACCGGCCTGCCCTCGGCAAAGGTGCTTCCAAGGACGGCGCCGTCAACGAGGGAAAGTTCGTAATTGAGGCGCACCGTGTCGGACGCGGAAGGGTGCGCGCCGCTTCCCCGGGTGAGCGCCTCGTACTGGAGGCCGCTTGAAGTAACCGAAACTTCCGCGCGTTTAATATTTTCCGCGAGAAAGGCTTCTCCCGCGCGCCGGTTTTCTTCGGCGATGCGCGCGCGGCTTTCACGCGAGGCCGTCTGCATCAGGGCGGCGGCGGTTTCGGTTTCAAGCCGGGGATCCCGTCCCTCAATAATATCACGAACGCCGCGCATAAGTTCGGCGTAATCAAAGTTGTAGAAAATGCCCTCTTCGCGGAGGCTCATGCCCATCCACATACCGAAGGCGTAACTTGTGTCCGCGCGCGCGGAGGGAACTCCCCCGCCCGGCGCGCCGCCGCTTCCGGCGGTAGCGCAGCCGGAAAACACGGCCAGGGTGATTACAAAAACGGTATGGGCGGCAAGAGCCGCGCCCCTGCCCGGTATTTTTCGCGGACGGCTCCGGTTACACGGTGATATGGCGGCGGTCTCGGTTTTTTTGCTCATTGCAGGTTCCGGTGAATAATAGACTTGTTCCGAAACCCGGTTGGTTTCTTCACAAGTCCTGCGGTTCCGCACGGCTTTAGCCTTGCGAAACCGCAGTTTTAAGCGGAAGTTGTTCTGAAACTTCGCCAGGTTGGCGCAGTTTCAGAATAACTCTCATGATTTTTCAGGATATACGGCCTGAACGCGCGCCCGTCCGGGCCTCGCCTTATCAGCATAGCCTAGAGCGCCCGGCCCGTCCAGAGTGATCAGCGCGGACCCGCCGCCACGGCTGAAAGGCCGCGCGGGCGGTTCGCGGAAGCCGTTTAATAACAATTATTCGTGTCTGTCCATCATGCCGGTTACGTTATGGACAGGCCGTGCATTTTTTCGCCTAACGGCGGCGAAAACGTGTTTTGTATTATTTTCATAAATACCGGACAATTGGCTTGACATATTTTTTCTCCGGCGTTAGCCTGTACCGTATGAAACTGATACAAAGCCGTTTTGTAACGTCCCCCCCCCCCCCAGATGCGCCGGTGAACTTGTCCCGTTAAACGCCGCGTCTTTTTGCCGCTTTTTCATACCGTCCACGTACGGTTCGCTGTACTCAGGTAAAACAAACATAAACCTCACCCCAGATGCCGAAAGCCTGATAATTCATCAATCCTTCCGCGCGGGTACCGGCGCGCATCCACCTCGCGGGTACGGGGAGGCGCAGTAATGGAAACCGCCGGAAGAATTTATGGGGAAAACGCCCGTATCGACAGTGAAAGCGTAAAAACGTTCTGGAACAATAACGCGAAAAAAGACTCATCGTTAAAATCAGTTTTGCTGGGATATGATTTTGGCGAGAACAGCGCGGATTTACATAACCGGAAAGAAGCGCGCATAGTTCTTGATTTTACCGGCGGCGGCAAAAAGACTGTGCTGGATATAGGCTGCGGCATCGGCAGGTGGGCATATAACCTGGAGCCCATCATAAAAGCCTATGACGGCATTGATTTTTCGGAAGAATTTATAAAAACGGCAGGCGCGTATTTCCGGGACCGTGATGACATAAGGTTTTACTGTATGCCGGCGACGGACATTGACACAACAAAATTACGGGAAACATACGATATCGTAATCGCCACAGAGGTATCCATGTATATCAACGATGAAGACCTGCATAAACTGTATGGATACATGGACGGCCTTACCGGAGCAGGTTCGCTGTTATACATACAGGACACAACCAGCCTGCTCAAGACACGGCTGACCTTAAAGGATTTTGACTCAAAGGAGCTTAAAACAAAATACAACGCGATATACCGTACACGGGCGGAATATGAAACATTATTTGGCAGGTTTTTGCCGGGATTTACCGTAACGGAAAACGGAACGGATTTGCTGCTGGATAAAAACAGCGGGGCGCGGGATGAAACAAACGCGCGGTACTGGTGTTTCAGAAAAACGTAGTGGACTGTCCGCCAACCGGCCGGTTATCGAAAAAATGCGTCAAAGCCGCCGAAAGGGCGCGCCCTCCCGTGCGGCTTTGACGCGGGCGGGAATACACGCATCCTGCCGCCCCGCCCCGCGCCGGGCTGAACAGGCATACCGTGCTTTCCCCGCCCGGCGCGGCGGCATTGCTGCCGGCGCGCGCCACCGCCGCATCAGTAGTCTAAAGTCACCCACACCGGGTCTGAAGGGGCACCCATATTTCCACCGGTAATCAGCCCACTGGTTTGTACGCCAATTTCGTATTTGCCGGAAGTAATACCATAAGAAGAAGGCGAAGAAATGGTTACGGTAATCCTACCGTCAGCCTCGGTCATGGAGGAAGTACTCAATTGGTTAAACAGTTTGTTACCCTGTTTTTTTACATACAGGTAATACCCAGTGGCATCGTCTACCGCGTCAAACTTTATGATAACGTCGCCGCTTTCTTTAGTTACGGCAACATTGCCGGGCGCGGGGGCCTTGTTGGCTACGATAGACACATCCTGTATGTCATCTTTACAACCGGCGAGACTCAGCCCACATGCCGCGATAAACGCCATCAGGCTGACCAATACTACTGTGCTTCTCTTGTTCATAGAAAAGCTCCTTGTTTTTGCGGGCAATTCCCTGTAGAATCACCCGCGTATTCCCCGCCCATACGGGCAGGGTACCCGCCGCCCGCGCGTCTTCGTCTGCAAAACAAAACACGCGCGGGACGGCGGCTTTTCCCAATGCTATTGAGTGGCTCTATCCACCCTTATTGAGTGGACTTAGCCACTCTTATTGAGTGGCTTTATCCACCCTTGTTCAGTGGACTTATCCACCCTTATTCAGTGGTTCTATCCGCCTTATGGTGGCGGTGCTTTGCGTATTATTTGCAAGGCAGAACTCACGCCTTAATCTCTGTTCGCTCCTTTGCCGGAGTAATGGAGGATAAAGCCGCGCCCGCATACGGCGCAAAACGCCCGTTACCGGGTTAATAAGTGCGATAAGAGGCTCCCTGAGTGATTGTTGGAGGATGATGGCCATCCGCCGCGCGGCGGCGGGTATTTCCGGGCGTGGGAGAGACGATAAATCTTTACGGTGTATGGT